>JAOTTU010000108.1 GCA_029864225.1 Gammaproteobacteria bacterium
ATATAAGCATTTTCTGCATCATCGGGCACTAATAAGGTTCCTGACACCTTTTCTTTTCATGTCAGGTCCCGCCATCGATCAACTCGCGTATCGTGCCCTTGAGCCGGGTCTCAGTAGCCTCAAAGTTCCCCTTCACCCAGTGTCGATACTGGTAGGCGAGCTGTTCCTTGGTCTGTTGCCGCTGGTCGTCGATCGCCGCGCGGATCTTGCCCTCCAGGGACTCTCGATGCAGGTACTCATCGGCCTCGATCACTACTTTGTCAGTGGCCACCCATGCCGCCGCGCCGGCAATAATCGCAGCCACCGGTGCACAGATCCAGGCAGCTGGACCGCACAGGAAGCCGGCCGCCGCCCCGCCGGCGGCGGCGCCGCCGAGTCCCGTTGCCTTCACCGCCGTCTTGGTGGCGAGCTTGGCAGCAAGCTTCGTACCGACGGTCTTGGAGACCATTGCGGCCACCGCAGTGGCACCCACCACAGCACCGGCGCCTTTGAGCATCAGCTCACCGCTACCAAAACGCTTGACCGCATCCTCGATGGTCAGGGTCACCACACCAGACAGGCTGTCCATTTCATTATCTTCAAGCGCCATACGGTCCTGCAGCCGTTGATTCAACCGGGTAAAGAGACCGGCTAGAATCGCATCCCCTTCCCTGCCAATTGCAGTGATGGCAATTTCCCGGTGTCGCTCAAAGTCGGCCTCGGTGAACAGGATGCGTTGCAAATCACTGCCGATCCGGTCGGACAGCGCGGCTGCGAGTTCTGTGTACTCGCCCACCACCGAGTAGTGAAAGTCGAGGAATGCGGGAATACGAGCATAGACGGGCTCGAATGCCGTGTCGATATGCGTGGATATCCGCTGTTCAATGTTGAGAAGGGACGCATCAAGGTCAGGTTGCATCTCGGCAAAGACCTCCGGCAGCAGTGGCAGCAACATCCTGGCAGGCGACCCAGCGTCCATTACCCGATCCTGCTGGTCCTGCGACAGTTGTGCGACCTTGATCTGGGCGTAGGTGTATAGCAGTGCAAGCACCACGATCGTCGCCCAGAAAAGCACCCAGAAAAGGGTGCGCGGGGTCAGCTCTCGAGAGGAGCTGCCCGTCA
The DNA here is from genome assembly GCA_029864225.1 of Gammaproteobacteria bacterium. GTDB lineage: Bacteria > Pseudomonadota > Gammaproteobacteria > UBA9214 > UBA9214 > CAMYJZ01. Next base: position 1,102 of record JAOTTU010000108.1, read on the forward strand.
TGGCCTGGCTCATGCTTCCCCTGCCTTGCGGTGAGCGTAGTAAACCAGCTGCACGCAAAATCTGCTGTAGGCCCAGAGGGTCAGTGTGCCGCTCACCAGAAACGCAATCCAGGCGACCCAGCGCACACGCTCGTCCTCGATCGCCCGGGTGACCTTCAGGGTAAACCACCAGGAAAAGGCCTCGCTCTCCTGGCCTAGCCGTGCCAGCCGGTCAACCACCGGGCACGCGGAAGAAACAGACACCGATGCCGCTTCAAGCGACGGCCCGAGCTGTAAAGACTGATCCAGATAATCCGGCGGAGATTGCTGCAACTGGATAGACAGCAACGCAACGACCATCACCGGCACGTTGACCGCAACGGTCCAGTGGCGAGCAAACAGTGCCCGAAACCCGCGATTGACCCGTAACACATTGGTGGCGGCCCGATGGAAGATGAAATAGAGCGCCGTGATAGCCAACGAATCCAGCGCCAGCAAGGCCAGTACCTCGAAGTCCCAGGACGGGATGCTTGCCATCAGGACCGCCGTGAATGCCGAGGAGATTACTAGCGCGATCAGGGTGATCAGGGTCGCGCTACTCACCAGGCGGTGCAGCGCTGAGCCTTGGCTGAACCAGCAGTCGGCCAAACAACGTCGACGCCGCAGCGCCCCCTCGCGAATGGCCAGCATCAGCACGATCATCACAACCGCCGGCAGCGCCAGGGACCAGCAAGCGGTGGTATAAATCAACGACCACAGCAGCAGTATCGCCGGCCCGGTGACGGTCGCGGCGACGAGTGCGACGACGTTAAGCATTTTGACTCCGTGTTCGAGGGGAAAAGGTGTCAGGAACTTTATTGGTATAACCTATTTCTACTTCATCGGGCACTAATAAGGTTCCTGACACCTTTTTCACTACCCTTGTTGTTGATTTCACGCCGAAAAGCGACATGGCTGCGTAGCCTTGGCCGAGGATAACGGATTTGTAGGTGCTTGTCTTACCTACATTTGTATTAGGTATGGGCTGACAGCAACGACTTCGACACCCACTACCATGGCCTGGAATCCAATCGGATCCGCATTGACAGAGTGTGTATCGTGTGTATTACTGCATAGCAAGGCGGTCATCAAGCGAATGGAAGCCGATGGCTGGGTGCTGGTGCATACCAAGGGTTCGCATTTTCAGTACCGCCACCCTGACAAGCCTGGCCGGGTGACCGTACCGCACCCGAAGAAAGATTTCCCGGCAGGTACATTGCGCGCTATTTATCGCCAGGCAGGCTGGCGTTGGGGCTCATGACATGCACTACCCGGTGGTTATTCATAAGGACAAAACCTCCGATTACGGCGTGACCGTACCGGACCTGCCGGGGTGTTTCTCGGCCGGTTCAACCATGGAAGAGACCTTGACCAATGTTGTCGAGGCGATCGAATGTCATCTCGAAGGGATGCTGTTCGATGGCGATTCCATTCCGGAGGCGCAACCGATTGAGGTGCATCAGCGCGACAAAGCCTATGCGGCTGGTACCTGGGCGCTGGTGAATGTGGACCTTTCCAAACTGGCGAGCAAGGCGAAGCGGATTAATATCACCCTGCCGGAGCGGGTATTGGCGTTGGTGGATGAGCAGGCCAGGCGCGAAGGTGAAAGTCGGTCGGGGTTACTGGCGCGTGCTGTGCTGGATTACATCGGACGGAACAAGGTGGATTGACGGGTGGATTGGGAAACTGGGATCTGACCCCGGTTATTAATAAATCCACCTGTAGGAGATTCTATGGCCATTAAGCAATAGGGATTGGCTGTTTGAGGTAGACGTCGTAGCCAAGCGCCAGCGCCTCTTCGACCACGATCAGGTGATAATGTGAAGTGGGTTCAATGGCGATTTGCACGCTGCCATGCAAGGACTGGAGCCATAGCTTGAGGCTGTCTTTCTGGTTAGGCAGCGTCACGATCTTGGCTGTATGCCAATCGCACACTACACATTCGTCTTTGGCCACATCAATACCGAGGGTGATTTCTGACACGCGTTTTGCCACAATAATCTCCGCAACTTGTTGGTTGTGAAGCCGGGAACTCACCCACGCAAGCTTTGTATCAATTGGCTGTGAGGCAGCTAGATTCCTAATAGGCGTTCTGTGGTGAGGGGACGGGGATGATTACTCCTGCGGTCTGTACCCTAAGGTCAGAAGCGTCTAGTCAGTCCCTCCCATCCCGGCACCTTCAATCATCCTGATATCCGGCAATGAGTACCATACAAGCGCCTCGCAGGCGCGATTGAAAAACACCCCATCGCGGTCAGGAAACCGCTCCTACAAGTCAATAGACCGGTTGCAGGCCTGGAGACCATGGACATGGGTACCGGGGATGGTCAAGAATGAAATCCTGACGATTTACGGGAATCCATCATGACCTTGTTGTTTGTCTACCTGGCCATCGCCATCGGTGTTTCATTTCTCTGCTCGGTGCTCGAGGCCGTGCTGTTGTCGGTGACGCCCAGCTTTGCCGAAAAAACCATGTCAGACCGGCCGCGTGCCGGTGGCGTGCTGAACGGGGTCAAGGAACGTCTTGATGAATCGCTCTCCAGTATCCTCATCCTCAACACCTTTGCCCACACCATGGGTGCTGCCGGGGTCGGTTCGCAGGCCTTGCAGGTGTTCGGTGAAAAATGGGAAACCCTGATTGCGGTGCTGCTGACGCTCGCCATCCTGTATTTCTCCGAGATCATTCCGAAAACCCTGGGTGCGACCTTCTGGCGGCAACTGGCGATACCGTCGGCATTCGTGATTGGCTGGATGGTGAAGCTGGTCTACCCGCTGGTGTGGCTTTCCACGCGCCTGACCAGGCTGTTCAGTCACGACAGGGGGGAAGAAATCACCCGCGAGGAAATCATCGCACTGGCCTCGCTGGGGCTCAGGGACGGCACCCTGATATCCCAGGAGAATGAATACCTGGCGAATGTCCTGAAGCTGCGCGAAATACGCACCGAGGAGGTGCTGACACCGCGCAGCGTCGTGCACATGCTGCAGGAAGACATGACGGTCACGGAGGCACTGGACCTGAACGATACCCGCAAGTTCACCCGTATGCCCATCTATGGCGAGGGCTTCGATGATATCAAGGGCAAGGTCATTCGCGCGGACCTGTTCGAGGCCGAACGCGCCGGGCAGGGTTCGGAACCGATCAAAAACCTTGCCAAGAAGATTATGCGGGTGTCCGAGAAACTGCCGGTCCAGCAGTTGATCGATCTGTTCATCAGAAACCGCGTGCACCTGGTGCTGGTAGAAGACGAGTTCGGCCAGACGGCGGGTATTGTGACGCTGGAGGATGCCATCGAGACCATGCTGGGTCGCGAAATCCTCGATGAACGCGATACCGTGGAAGACATGCAGGCCCTCGCGAGAGGGAAGTACCGGCAGCGGCTGCGCGCGCAAAAACAGGAACAGGACCTGGAGAAGTAGGAAGGGTTACCGGCGTCAGAGTTGTCTATCGCGCCCGCGGGGTGCTCTACAGGGGATAAAAAGGTGTCAGGAACCTTTCTTTCAGATCATATAATCGGTAATCGCACCATCGTAATAAAGATTCCTGACACCTTTTCACACCTTTTCAACGGCCCTGGTCAGGTACGTGGGACCAAACTGTTCGATCCTTTTTCGGTCGCATCGGAATCATGCGTGTAGATATGCATATCCTGCTGGGGGAACGGGATCGAGATGCCTTCTTCGTCGAAGCGCTTCTTCACCGCCCGGGTGATATGCCAGTAAGCCTCCCAGTAGTCCGTGGATTTAACCCATGGCCGGACAATGAAATCAACTGAGGATTCTCCCAAGGTATGCAGCCGAATGACGGGTGGTGGATCATCAAGCGCGAGTTCGTGATGATCCACGATTTCGTGCAGGATCCGTTCGGCGAGATCGGGGTCATCGTCGTAGCCGATGCTAAATACCATGTCCACCCGGCGAATATTCTCTGCATTGATATTGCGGATGACATCACCCCAGATCTTCCTGTTGGGCACGATGACCCGCTGGTTGTCGAAGGTGGTGATCGTGGTCGAGACCAGGTTCATCTGTTTTACCTTTCCGCTGATACCGCCGGCCTCGACGGCATCCCCCACATCGAAGGGCCGGTAGATCAGGATCATTACGCCGGCCGCAAAGTTGGACAGGGTTTCCTGCAGCGCGAAGCCGATGATAAAGCCGACAATGCCCAGCCCGGCAAGCACCGGGCCGATCTTGATGCCGAGCTGTGCCAGGGCAATGAGGATACCGACCAGGAAGATGGCCTTTCCCGCGAACGATACCAGCAGGTCCTGCAGGAGTTTCGAGGCATGCACCCTGGATGAGGCAAGCGCAGTGCTGACAAGCCGTTTTACGACCCTGGCCAGCAGGGCGAAAACCATGAGTATGAGCACGAACACCACCAGCTTGAATGCCCATTGCGGTCCGTTATCAATGAGCCATTCCTTGCCACTGTCCAGCCCCTGTTGCAGCAACCCCAGTGCAACCCGGGTCTCGAAGATCTCCTTGGTGATTTCACCGGTCGACGAGATAACGATCTGTTTGTATTCGGTGGTATCGAGCTTGCGCTCTCCCATCAGGTCAATGGTGATTTTCAGATTATCCGCGGTTGCCGCGACACGCCCGCCCACGGCCGCCACTTTCTCCTTCAGCAGCTTTTTATCATCCTCGCTGGCGCCAACGGCCTGCTTGCGCAAGCCGTTCCGTTGTTCAATAAGATACTGCAGCCTGGCCGCCAGGTTTTCCGCGCGCTGCTCCAGGGTCTTGTCGAGATAGGTGAGATCGGACTTGCTGTCCAGGCCGAGCTGTTCCATCAGGTCGGTGTTTTCGAGCAGAGCGGCGAGCTCCTTGTCGACCGCCTTCCTCTCGCTGGCAATCTGTTGTCTCAGATCGGGGAGGTCGGATTCAGACGCCGTCTTGGTCTTCTCATCCAGGCTTGCCAGCAGTTTCAGGGAGTCATTGATCTCTGCCTTGAGCCAGCTTGAAACCTGCCCGGCAGAAGCTGCAGCCAGCTTTCTGGCCTCACGGGTCTCCTGGCCCGCCGCCTCCAGCTCGATAATTTTATTGACCAGTCCCTCGAGTTTATCCCGCAGCTCGGAATATTTACGGCGCCGCTGGTCGCGCAGTACCACCAGATCCTCGTCTTTCGCCTTCTGCAGGTCGGCGTTCAGCTTCGTTATATCGTCCCGCAGGGAATCCAGCGTCTCTGAAATGGTCGCTGTTTTTTCAACTATCTTCTGGGTCTTTTCCGGGTCCGCTTTCATTGCCTCCGACTGATCTACCGGTACCGGTGTGTCAGCGGGGGGTTTTTCTGCGTGGGCGAACGGGAATGCCCACAGGGCGAGCATCAGTGTCAATGCAACGACTGTAACAGGTGGAATTTTCATTTGCGCAGCCTGGTTTGGTGTCAGTGGGATTGCAGGTTTCTCATCAGAGTGGATAGGGCAGATAGCGATTATATGCCGATTCGTTAAAATAATGGGGCCGGATACATTTTTTTTATAGTGTAAAGGTAATTACCATGGCAATTTATCAAAAAGTATCCGGCCCCTATTATCATGAATATTGAGGATCTACAGGCTTACCATAAGCACA
>JAOTTU010000109.1 GCA_029864225.1 Gammaproteobacteria bacterium
AGTTTGCTACACCGTTTTCAGAAATTGCCCTCATTGCATATTGGGATATTAAAATTATAATTAAAACAATGTACCCGGTAGTGGCAGGCCATGGATACACAACAGGAAAGACCAAGAGATACACAATTATCTCTGTTGGGGTTTGAACCGGCCCGGCAGCAAGAAACCGACGGGTGACCTTGTCCAGGTGCCGGTCTGATCGATAATGACGTAAAATCATAAAAAGCTCGAGGATCTGAAGATGGCTAACTTTATCTGGATAAGAAATTCCTTAGCGTTACTCGGGACCACCGTTTTCCTGGTAGTCGTAATTGGTGTGTCTGCACATGCAAGTGATCTCGAATACAATCCTGATGGCACTGTTGTCGGGTATAGTTTGCCCGGGCTAAGACCCGCGGGCGGGCCTAATTTCGAGAATGACGTCAGTGTCAGGTGGATTCAGAAAGGTCCGGGAGGAAAAGCCGGCAACATCGTTATAGCCAGAACGAATCGGGGCGATAACATGTACCTGAACATGTCACCAACCGAAAGTTACATGGTGACGAACCCCTCGTATTTCCTGATCGCAAACTTTAATTCCCAGGGCGACATGATCGGGCGCAACAGTGTCACCATCAGGGGGTCAATTGATGACTCTGTTTTTGGTCAGTATTCCGGTCTCCTGATGACGGCGGACCTTGCCGAGTTTGCGTATGGTACGAACAGCTTTGGTGAGGATCTCCTGGGTTTCAATACCGAGAACATTTTCTGTCCGCATTTCGATTTCTGCACAATAAACGAATCCGCCTATCTGAATCTTGGTTTACTGGGTTTAGATGCAGATATGGCTAACTGGGGCAGTTTTGTTGCGAGTGGCACCGCAGTAACCACAATACCGGTGCCGGCCGCTGTCTGGCTGTTCGGTTCCGGCCTGCTCGGTCTGCTGGGTATTGCCCGGCGCAGGCGACAGGTCTGAAGTCAAGCTTTTAACGTCTCCGTAAATTCACCCCCGGCATCGCTATGCGACCGGGGGGTTTTTTTGTGTGCTATTCTTGGCACAGAGGCTGTCTCTGGTGATCTGCCATGAGATGTTCCATCCTGACTGCTGAGGATCATACCTCGATCCCCTGTTTTCGCCGGAGAATGCTATGAATAGATCCCTGCTGATTACTGCACCAATACTGGCGCTCATTTTTGGAATTCCGCTGTCGCACGCGGCCTGGTCCGACTATTTGGATGTCCTCAAGGGTGCGACCGGCGAAGGCGGACAGCAGACCACGGCGGCCATTCCGGCAGCTGCCTTGAGCAGCGGCGAAATGGTCGGCGGCCTCAAGGAGGCGCTGCAGAATGGCGTCCGCTTTGCCATCGACAAGCTGGGTGCCGAGAACGGCTTCCTGGGCAATGACCTGGTGCGCATTCCCATGCCGGACAGCCTGACCTGGGTCGAAAAGTCCTTGCGCACCCTGCGCCAGGACCGGCTGGCCGACGAGTTTGTCGCCTCCATGAACCATGCCGCGGAACAGGCAGTGCCCCAGGCGGCGGAGATCTTCGGCGATGCCATCAGCCAGATGAGCGTGGAGGATGCGCAGTCGATCCTCAAAGGACCGGACGACGCGGCCACGCAGTATTTCCGTACCAATACCGAGGCGGCGCTCACCGAGCGCATGCTGCCGATCGTCAAACAGGCGACCGGCGATGCGGGGGTCACCTCGGCCTACAAGGGCATGATGTCAAAGGCCGGCGGGTTGACCAGCCTGCTGTCGAGCGATACCACCGACCTGGACGGCTATGTGACGGACAAGGCACTGGATGGCCTGTTCCTGATGGTGGCCGAGGAGGAGAAACGCATCCGCGAGAATCCCGTGGCGCGCACCACCGACCTGCTCAAGAAGGTGTTTGGATCGGTCTCACCCTGATCGGGTACCATTGCACCGACCACTTAGCTGAACCACGGCACCGGATGTCGTGGGCCAACCATTGACGGGTATCTCTGACTCATGGCACGACGCCGTAAACGCAGGCGCAAGACATCTCGCAATAAAAAGACCCGCCGTTCCCTCTGGCTCAAGCTGCTGCTGGTGCCGGGCCTTGTCCTGGCTGCTTACCTGGTCTACCTGGACATCCAGGTGCGCCACCAGTTCGATGGCAAGCGCTGGTCCCTGCCAGCACGGGTCTATGCGCGTCCGCTGGAAATCTATGTCGGGCTGCCACTGACGGCTGATCAACTGGCGGCGGAACTGTCGGCCCTGCACTACCGCCCTGTGCGTGCCGCCCGACAGGTGGGTGATGTCTCGCGTAACCGCAATGTGCTGCATTTTATTACCCGGCCGTTTGTCCATCTCGATAGCACGGATCCCTCCCGCAATATACGGGTGAGTATTGCAGACGGTGCGGTCAGCCGCATCACGGATGGCGTCAGCGGCAAGGCCATCAGCCTGGTGCGCCTCGATCCGGTCATGGTCGGCAGCTTCTATCCCTCGCATAACGAGGACCGGGTGCTGGTCAAGCTCGAGGAGGTGCCGCCCGCGCTGATCAATGCCCTGATCGCGGTGGAGGATCGCGGCTTCTATTCCCACCGCGGTGTGGCCCCGCTGGCGATCTTGCGCGCCCTCTGGGCCAATGTCAGGGCTCGCGGTGTGGTGCAGGGCGGCAGCACCCTGACCCAGCAGCTGGTCAAGAACTTCTACCTGACGAGCGAACGCACCCTGACGCGCAAGCTCAACGAGGCCATCATGGCCCTGCTGCTGGAATGGCATTATGACAAGGACGAGATCCTCGAGGCCTACCTGAACGAGGTCTACCTGGGCCAGGACGGCAGCCGGGCCGTGCACGGCTTCGGTCTGGCCAGCCATTTCTATTTCGAACGCCCGCTGGCGGAACTCAGCGATGAACAATTCGCCCTGCTGGTGGGGCTGGTCAAGGGCCCGTCCTACTACAATCCGCGACGCCATCCGCAACGCGCGCGCCAGCGCCGCGACCTGGTCATCAATGTCATGGCCGAGCTGGAGCTGCTTGACCCGGAGCAGGCGACGCAGGCGAAGTCACGCGAGCCGGGGGTCAGCCGCTACCAGGAAAAGGCGATCAATACCTTTCCCGCCTTCCTCGATATGGTGCGTCGCCAGCTGCGGCGTGACTACCGCGAGGAGGACCTGACCTCGGAAGGCCTGCGCATCTTCACCACCCTCGATCCGCAGTCGCAGTGGCAGCTGGAAAAAGTGCTCGATGCGCGCCTGGCGAGGCTGGAAAAGTGGCAGGGCCTGCCCGGGGACACCCTGGAAGGCGCGGCGGTGGTGACCTCGATCCAGGGCGGGGAGGTGCTGGCCGTAGCCGGCGGGCGCAAGCCGCGCTTTGCCGGGTTCAACCGCGCCCTGGATGCACAGCGCCCGGTCGGCTCGGTCATCAAACCGGCGGTCTACCTGACAGCACTGGAACAGCCGGAGCGTTACACCCTGGCCACCCTGCTGGATGACACGGCATTGACCTACACCGCACCCAACGGGGATGTCTGGGCGCCGCAGAACTATGACCGGGAATTCCATGATCAAACACCGCTGTATAACGCCCTGGCGCATTCCTACAACGTGGCGACCGCGCGCCTGGGACTGGCGGTCGGCCTTCGTCAGGTCACCGGTACGCTCAAGCGGCTGGGCATCGAGCAGGACCTGCCGCCTTATCCCTCGCTGGCGCTGGGGGCGGTTGAGCTATCACCCCTGGAGGTGACCCAGATGTACCAGACCCTGGCCAGCGGCGGTTTTCGTACGCCCCTGCGCGCCATTCGCGCGGTACTGGCCGCGGATGGCAAACCTCTGCAGCGTTACCCCCTGCAGGTGAAGGCCAGCGTACAGCCGGCCGCGGCCTTCCTGGTCACCACGGCCCTGCGCTATGCCGTCCGCCAGGGCACCGGCCGCGCCCTCTACCAGGCCCTGCCGGCGACGCTGGACATCGCCGGCAAGACCGGGACCACCGATGAGCTGCGCGACAGCTGGTTCGCCGGCTACACCGGGGATCGCCTGGCCGTGGTCTGGGTCGGACGGGATGACAACCAGCCGACCGGGCTGACCGGGTCGACCGGGGCCCTGCTGGTGTGGCGCGACCTGTTTGCGCAGCTGAGTGATCCTGCCCCGTTGCAGTCCCTGGTCGAGGAGATCGAATACCAGCGCATCGACCCGCTCAGCGGACAGCTCGCCGGCGAGGGTTGCCAGGATGCCGTAGAATTACCCTTTATCCAGGGGACTGCGCCGCAGGAGTCTGCGCCCTGTGCCTATGACGCCGGGCCCCTGCAGCACCCCGTTGACTGGTTCAAGGAGTTGTTTCAGTGAGTAGCGTATCCGTATCACGTATTGCCGGCACTGTGCTGGCCCTGACGATAGTCATACCGGGCTGTTCGATGGCGCCGTATACCCAGACGCCCCGGCCGGCAACCCGGCCGTTACCTCCGCCAGTGGTTGACCGCGGGGTAACGTCCCCGGAGCGGCCGGCCATGCCGGCACCGGTTGTGCCCGCGCCGGTGTACCCGGCGGCACCGGTTCAGCGGGAACAGCCGCCGGCCGTGGTGGCCCTGCTGGACACAGCCGAGGTACAGGCCAACAGCGGTGATCTGGATGCCGCGGCCGTTACCCTGGAACGCGCGATCCGCATCGATTCGCGCAACCCCATACTCTGGCACCACCTGGCACAGGTGCGCCTGGCCGAGGGCGAGTCGGTCCAGGCCGAGCAGCTGGCAACCAAGTCGAACAGCCTGGCGGCGGGGAATTACGCCCTGCAGGCGCGTAACTGGCAGCTGATCGCGGAGGCGCGCCGCAACCGTGGCGACGAGGACGGTGCGCGCTCCGCAGAGCGGCAGGTACGCAACCTGAAGTCGCATTGAACCTGCCGGGCGAACCGCGGACACCATGACCGATTACTATGCACCGCTGGACGAGGAGGGACCACTGGCGCGCGCCGTGCCCGGGTTCTCGCCGCGTGCACCGCAGCAACAGATGGCCGCGGCAGTCGCGGCCGCCATCGATGGGCAGAACAAGCTTATTGTCGAGGCCGGTACCGGGACGGGCAAGACCTTTGCCTACCTGATGCCGGCGCTGGACTGCGGCAAGAAGATCATTATCTCGACCGGGACACGGCACCTGCAGGACCAGTTGTACCTGCATGATCTGCCGGTGGTGCGCGATGCGCTGCAGGCGCCGGTCCACATCGCCCTGCTCAAGGGGCGTTCAAATTACCTGTGTCATCATCGCCTGGCCATGGCGGCGGGAGACGGCCGTTCCCTCTCCCGGCAGCAGGCCCGCGACCTGGAGACCATTCGCGCCTGGTCGGGCAGGACCCGCAGCGGCGATATCTCCGGGCTGGCCGAGGTGTCCGAGCATTCCGCGCTCTGGCCGCGCGTGACCTCCACCATCGATAACTGCCTGGGCCAGGAGTGCGAGTATTTCCAGGACTGCTTCGTGGTCAAGGCACGGCGCAAGGCGCTGGAGGCCGATGTCGTGGTGATCAACCATCACCTCCTGTTTGCGGACATGGTGCTCAAGGAGGAGGGGTTTGGGGAACTGCTTCCGGGGGTGGACGTCATTATCATCGACGAGGCCCACCAGCTGCCGGAGGTGGCCGCGCTGTTTTTTGGGACCCGTATCAGCAGTCACCAGTTGCTGGACCTGGTGCGTGACATCCAGGTGGAACACCTGCGCGAGGCCGGCGACATGGCAGAACTGCCGGAGGCCGCCCACCAGCTTGAAGGGGTGGTGCGCCGGTTTCGTCTGACACTGGGGAGCGGCGACCGGCGTGCCGCCTGGGCCGATATCGCCGGCAATGAACGGGTCCGCGCGTTGTTGCAGGAACTGGCACTGCTGCTGGCGCGGCTCGTTGCATGGCTCGAGCAGGCAGCCGGGCGCGGCAAGGGGCTGGAGAGCTGCTGGCAACGCAGCCGGGTACTGAGCGAGTCCCTGGTGTTGGTGATGGAGGGATCAAGCAGTGACTACATCCACTGGTTCGAAACCCAGGGTCAGACTTTCAGGTTGAACCTCACCCCGCTGAACGTGGCTCCTAACTTCATCAGGGCGCTGGAGGTGTTACCCAGCACCTGGGTCTTTACCTCGGCCACGCTGGCCGTCGGCACCAGCTTCACTCACTACACGTCGCGGCTGGGGCTGGACGCCGCCGAAACCCTGAAACTGAACAGTCCCTTCGACTACCGGCGCAATGCTCTGCTGTACCTGCCTCAGGAGCTGCCGGACCCCAACGACCGCGGCTATACACAGGCGGTTGTAGAGCGCGCACGCGCGGTGCTGGCAGCGAGCCGGGGCAGGGCATTTATGCTGTTTACCAGCCACTCTGCGCTGCAGGAGGCCGCATCCCTGCTGGAAGCGACCCTTGAGTTTCCCTTGCTCGTTCAGGGGACGGCACCGCGCAGTG
>JAOTTU010000110.1 GCA_029864225.1 Gammaproteobacteria bacterium
TACGGAAATTGCACCGACCGGGTCGTCAATCTTGAGCCGGTCCAGACCGAGGATCGAGAACACCACGATGACACCACCGATGGCACCGATGACGGTCGCCAGCAACGGGGTCGGGGTCAGCGGCTCGGCCGTGATCGCCACCAGGCCGGCCAGGGCACCGTTGAGCACCATGGTCAGGTCAGTCTTGCCGAAGATCAGGCGCGCCGTCAGCATCGCGGCCACTACACCACCGGCCGCCGCCATGTTGGTGTTGACGAACACCAGGGCCACGGCATTGGCCTCACTGACATCGGAGATCTTCAGCTCCGAACCACCGTTGAACCCGAACCAGCCCAGCCAAAGGATGAAGGTACCCAGTGTTGCCAGTGGCATGTTGGCGCCCGGGATCGGGTTGATACTGCCGTCCGCACGGTATTTGCCTTTACGGGCACCCAGCAGGAGAACACCGGCCAGGGCCGCGGTCGCACCGCAGAGGTGCACCACGCCGGAACCGGCGAAGTCCAGGAAACCCAGGGCGTCCAGACCGCCGCCGCCCCACTTCCAGTAGCCCTGCATCGGGTAGATGAAACCGGTCATCGCCACGGCGAACAGGATGAACGCCCACAACTTCATGCGTTCCGCCACGGCGCCGGAGACGATCGACATGGCGGTCGCCACGAACACCACCTGGAAGAAGAAGTCGGACAGCCCGGAGTAATAGATATCACCGCCGCTGGCCAGCACTGCCTCGGCCGTGTTGTCAGTCTTGCCGAGAATGCCGTGCAGTCCGGGCCACCAGGACGAAACGGCGGCATCCCCCGGATACATGATGCCGTAGCCCATGAGCATGTACATGATGCAGGCAATGGCAAACAGGGAGACATTCTTGGTCAGGATTTCGGCGGTGTTTTTCGCACGCACCATGCCGGCCTCGAGCATCGCAAAGCCCGCGGCCATCCACATAACGAGTGCACCGGCTACCAGGAAATAGAAGGTGTCCAGTGCGTAACTCAGTTCAGTTATCGCTTCCACGTTAAATTCCTCCGTAACATTTGGTTGTTACGATCATTAAAAATCAGAGTGCTTCCGGACCGGTCTCGCCGGTACGAATACGGACGGTCTGCTCGAGACTCGACACGAAGATCTTGCCGTCGCCGATCTTGCCGGTGTTGGCGGCCTTGGAAATGGCCTCGATTACCTTGTCTGCCATTTCAGTGGGAACAGCGGCCTCGATCTTCACCTTGGGCAGGAAGTCGACCACGTATTCCGCGCCACGGTAGAGTTCCGTATGACCCTTCTGACGCCCGAAGCCCTTGACCTCGGTGACGGTAATGCCCTGCACACCGATCTCCGAAAGCGCCTCGCGCACGTCATCGAGCTTGAACGGCTTGATGATTGCAGTTACCAGTTTCATGAGTGTTTGCTCCTAAAAAGTGCCTGCCCCGAAGGGCAGGCCGTTACGGTGCCGATTAAAGAGACTTGGATATGCTGAAGACAATGCGTGAATCGGCCAGATCATCGAAGAACGTCGCGTCATCAGCATCACTGTCGACATAGGTCAGACCCAGGTCGACACCGGCAACTGACTTGCTGATACCAATGCTCCAGTCGACAATGCTGTCCGGCAGACCGGTGGGCTTGCCCGGATCAAAGGCATCGCCATCGCTCAGGCCAATATGCACGGACAGACCGAAATCCTGCGGCAGGCTCATTTCATAACCGGCTGCAAGGTAGTAGGCACTTTCCTTTGAACCAACGAAAGCCAGCTCATCAGAATAATTCAAAGACACGGTGAAACCGCTCATGCTGCCACTGATGTAAAGCTCATCTGTGTCAGCAGCATCGGCACCCGGGTAGTCGTAATGCAAGATGCCAAAGTCATAGCTGATACCGTTGCCCAGCTCGCCGCCGAAACCGGCGTAGAGATCGATTTCCAGTTGCGGATCCTGCGGGTCATTAAAAAAGCTCGAGTCAACGTTGGACGCCCAGGTACCAACGTAGAAACCGCTATCGTGCGACCAGTCGAAACCACCCTGCAGTGCTATCTGCTCGTCCGTCTGGGATACACCGCGGAAGGCGTAATCCGATAACAGGCTCACGTTGCCGCTGATCTCGGCCAGCGCCGCCGAGGAGCCGGCCAGCAATGCGGATGCAATTAAAGTTTTCTTGAACATGTCTAAATCTCCAAAAAGGTTTTCAGTAAAGGGGGAACTGTGCAATGCCCACATCACCGTGATTAAGGGGAAATCACTACTCTGGTTTGCAGGGAGCGTGCCACTTCTTTTTTTTCATTTTAAACAGGTAGTTATATTTATTATTTGAATCCAGGACCGCAGCGCATGCACTATTTTGGTGCAATAATTCAACCCATGCACACAATGAGGGCGGGTGCGTGCCCCCACTTGCTCCATGGACGCGGCGCCCCGGAATCCATTAAGGTGAGGGCATGATCGATACCAAATTTATTGATGACCTTGCCCATCAGATCAGCAAGCACATACCCGTGGGCGTCCGCGAGTTGCAGCAGGACCTGGAGCAGAACATCCGCAGCGTGCTGCAGAGCGCGCTGGCAAAACTGGACCTGGTGACACGCGAGGAATTCGACGTGCAGACCCGGGTGCTGGCGCGCACCCGCGAGAAGCTTGAGCAGCAGGAAAAGATCATCGCCGCACTGGAAGAACGCTTCCTGAAGGACACCCCGGCGGGCAAATCTTCAGACACCTCGTAGCTTTGGCAAAGGAACGCAGTAAGGTGCCCAACACATGAAGTCACATTCTGATTGACGGGCACGCTCCGCTTTGCAGATCCTATGAGTTGCAGCGCCTCCAATGGCGCGATTCATGATTTCCTACCGCTAACAAGGTTGATTACCTACATTGTTAGTCGACTGAGCCGACTGGTTCAGAAACCGCCCGCCGCTACCATGTGTTTCCCGACATCAGGAGCCATGCATGTCGCTCGCGATTGTCTATTCGCGCGCCCAGGCGGGGATGAATGCCCCGCTGGTCACCGTCGAGGTGCATCTCTCCAATGGCCTGCCGGGCCTCTCGATCGTTGGCCTGCCCGAGACCGCGGTCAAGGAAAGCAAGGACAGGGTGCGCGGCGCCATCCTGACCTCCCAGTTCGAGTTCCCGAGGCGGCGCATCACCATCAACCTGGCCCCGGCTGACCTGCCCAAGGACGGCGGCCGCTTCGATCTGCCGATCGCGCTGGGCATACTCGCCGCGTCGCGACAGATCCCGCGTGATGACCTCGCCGATTACGAATTTGCCGGCGAACTGGCGCTGTCCGGTGGCTTGCGCAGTGTCACCGGCATCCTCCCCATGGCATTGCATACCCATAAGGCAGGGCGCACCGTTGTCGTGCCGGCCGGCAATGCCGCGGAGGCGGCCCTGGTCAGGGAGGCCCGGGTGCTGGGCGGTGCACACCTGCTGGAGATTACCGGCCACCTGACACGGACGCGGCCACTCGAACTGCACACCGTGTCCCTGCCCGAGCACTCCACTATCGGCACGGCGGACCTCGGCGATGTGCGCGGCCAGTACCAGGCACGGCGCGCCCTGGAGGTCGCCGCGGCCGGCGGGCACAGCCTGTTGATGATCGGCCCCCCGGGTACCGGCAAGTCCCTGCTGGCCAGCCGTCTGCCCGGCATCCTGCCCGAGATGTCCGAGGCCGAGGCGCTCGAGACCGCCGCTATCGCCTCCATCAGCGGCAAGCCCATTGACCCGGCCAGTTGGCGGCAACGCCGGTTCCGCGCACCACACCACACGGCGTCCGCTGTCGCCCTGGTGGGTGGGGGTTCCTGTCCGCGCCCCGGCGAGATCTCGCTGGCCCACCACGGGGTGCTGTTTCTCGACGAGTTGCCCGAATTTGATCGCCGGGTCCTGGAGGTGTTGCGCGAACCGCTTGAGAGTGGCCGCATCACCATCTCGCGCGCGGCCCGCCAGGCGGAATACCCGGCGCAATTCCAGCTGGTCGCCGCCATGAATCCCTGCCCCTGCGGCTACCTCGGTGACCCCTCGGGCCGCTGCCGCTGCACCTCTGAGCAGGTCGAGCGCTACCGGCGCAGGATCTCCGGCCCCCTGCTGGACCGAATCGACCTGCAGATCGAGGTGCCGCGCCTGTCCTTCGAAAAGCTCGAGGGGCCACGTGGCGAGGCCAGCCGCGTGGTACGCCAGCGCGTTAACGCGGCCCGCCAGTGCCAGCTTGAACGCTACGGCAGCCTGAACAGCCGGCTCGATCACCGCCAGCTCGAGCAGGCCTGCCGGTTGCAGGCCGCCGACCGCCAGCTGTTGCAGCAGGCCATGGAACGCCTCAATCTTTCGGCGCGCGCCTACCACCGCATCCTCAAGGTCGCGCGCACCATCGCCGACCTGGAGGGCACCGCAGCTATCCGTCCGGAACAGCTGGCGGAGGCGATCAATTACCGCAGGCTAGACAGACCTTCCATATAAAGGGTACTGACCCCCCATAGACAGGTGCTTCAGCTCGCGTCCCAAAGCAGATGCAGCTGTGCGTACCAGCGACGCCCATGCGAGGCCCCAGATTAGTGATGAGCCGGCGGCTTATTGAAGTGTTTTTATGGCTGAAATGAATGCTCTAAGGCCGGATTAAGCCCTGAATCCAGAGATAATGATGTAAAAACAGTTAGATCGTGTGGTCCGACCCACACTATGTCCAGTCGCCAAACCCGGCCGTTGCCAGGCGCCTCCAGACCCGGCGTCGGACCATTTTAGTTTCCATTTTTCAGGCCGTTACCCTGATGTGAAATAGCTACAAGACACTCTGGGGAATTGATCAGATGCGCCTGAACAAGGTGTTTTCAGCCTGGAACAAGGAACGCCTCGGTTTGACCATGATCATCGCATCACTTGCCGTGATCGCGGTCACCGTGTTCCTGTTATTTTTCTATCAGCAGAAAAACGAGATAGCCCACATCCGCGACCAGGGCACCAACCTGGCCCGGGTGCTGTCACGACTGCCGTATGAGCAACTGGTCCCTGACCAGGGTCAACAAAGTGCCCTGTCGGTACTCAAACACGGTTATACCGACACGGACTTCGCCTATCTGACTGTGGTGGATACCAGCGGCAGACCCCTGACGGAAATCTCCAGCCCGGGGGTTATCGTTCCACGGGCACCACTGCCATCCGATCCGACGAGCTGGCTGGGTGAGCGTGACCTGAGCCTCGGTTCCAGCGGGCGCGTGGTACATGAGTTCCATGCCCCGGTGTTCGACACCGGCCGGATTGCCGGTCACATCCGCCTTGGCTATTTCAGCCCCGGGTTTGGACTGAAACCCGGGCAGATCCCGTACTTCGCGACCTTTGCGCTGCTCATCTTCCTGCTCACACCCATCTTCTATTTCCTGCTTAGGCGCGAGATCCGTCCGCTGCAGCAGGTGAACAGCCAGATGGACATCCTCATCGAAAAGGCCCACCTGGCCAAGGTGGAAGTAGCGGCGACCGGCGAACTGCGCGAATTCATGGACCGGTTTGGCCAGGTCATCGATTCGGCCCGGACACGGATCCAGCAGCTCGAAACCGACCACAGCGGGCTGGTGACCACCACCAAGCTGATTGACTACAAGCGCACCCGGATCGAGTCGGTACTCCACTCCCTGCCCGATTCCATCATGGTGCTCGATGAATCGGGCAGCGTCGGCATGCTGAATGCCAAGCTGGCCGCATTGCTGGGTGTCAGGCCCGCAGAGGTGCTCGGCAAGAAGCCGCTCGAATGGTGCAAGGACCAGAATATCGTCGAGTTCCTGGCAGGCTATGCCGGCAAGTCGTTTCGCAGTTTCAGCACAGACTCGATCGAGTTTTCTCCTGCTGATGCACCGGAGAAGACCATCGTAGTCACGCCCTACCCGCTGTTCTCGCCAAAGACCGCATCCCAGTTACTGGGTACGCTGGTGCTGTTCAGGGACATCAGCGCGGAAAAGGTCGCCAGGCAAAGCAGCGGCGAGTTCATCGCCCATGTCGCGCACGAGCTTAAAACCCCGCTGAACATCATTGCCATGTACAGCGAAACGCTGCAGAGCGAGGCTGGCAGGACCGAGGAATTCATGATCGAGGCAGCCAATGTCATACACGACGAATCCGAACGTGTATCCATGCTGATCAACAACATCCTGAACATCACCAAGATCGAGATGGGCAGCATGGGCATCGAGCGCAAGCGGGTCAAGCTGCGCGACCTCCTGGAGGATGCATTCAAGGACTGCGCGCGTGTCGGCAAGAGTGAGAATCTGGAGTTCAGGCTCGACCTGCCGCGGGAACTCAGCGCCGTGGCGGCGGACAAGGAACTGCTGCGCATTGCGATCAACAACCTGTTGACCAACGCTATCAAGTACAAC
>JAOTTU010000111.1 GCA_029864225.1 Gammaproteobacteria bacterium
GAACGTGGCATTCCATGTGCCCGAGATGCGTCGTGAGTTCGGCGGCTGCGCCGGTAATATCGCCTACAACCTCAAGCTGCTCGGGGGTGATCCCCTGCCGATGGGGACGGTGGGTTCCGACTTCGGTCCCTATGCCGAGTGGCTGGACTACAACGGTATCGACTGCCGGCATGTCATCGAACTGAGCGATGGTTATACCGCCCAGGCCTTTATCACCACCGACATGGACGACAATCAGATCACCGCCTTCCACCCCGGTGCCATGGACAGTTCGCATTCCAACAGCGTTGCAGATACCAATGGCGTCACCCTGGGCATGGTGTCGCCCGATGGCCGGCAGGGAATGCTGGATCACGCGGAGCAGTTTGTCGAGGCCGGTATTCCCTTCGTGTTCGACCCGGGACAGGGCCTGCCGCTCTTCGGCGGTGAGGAACTCAGGGGTTTCATCGACAAGGCCACCTGGGTGTGCGTGAATGACTATGAGTCGCAGTTGCTGCAGGAGCGTACCGGCCTGTCGCCGCATGAAATCTCTGAGCAGGTTGAGGCGCTCATCGTGACCCGGGGTGGCAAGGGCTCGTATATCTACACGGAAAATGAGCGCATCGATATCCCGGCCGCCAGGGCCGGCGAGCTGATTGATCCGACCGGCTGTGGTGATGCCTACCGCGGCGGATTGTTGTACGGTCTGATGAACAACCTGGGCTGGGAGACGACCGGCCGCATCGCCGCGCTCATGGGGGCGATCAAGATCGAGCATCACGGAACCCAGAACCACCGCTTCGACGCGGACGAGTTCAGGCTGCGCTACCGGAATAGCTTCGGATCGGATCTGATGTGATCATGTCGCCCGTAACGGGCACAAATAATTGTCGGATAATCCTGTTGTTGACCGGCTTCCCCTGCGGTTGAGACCGCAAGCGCGCGAACCCGCAGATACCCGCCTGGCCCATGGGCTACACTCATTGGCATGTCGCTAAAAACCATCATTGCCGGACCTGCTACGGTTTCAACGGGTTCGAGACCGCGGGGCTTGTTGTCCCGGGTCCTGCCTGTTGTTGCCTTGGCCTTGCTGGTTGCCGGCAGGGCAGGGGGGCACGAATTCGGTAAGGCGATATTCCTGGTCATGGAAGAGGATAGCGTGGTCGCCAGCAATGCCCAGACCGGGCAGTTCTTCGAGCTGGAACTCAAGGCCAAGGAGGAGGTCCTGGAGCGGATCGCCGGCGATGGCGTCGCCGTCGTGGTAACCAACCAGCGCTTTGCCGGCATCGGTGCCTTCTCGGGCGGCTGGCGCAGCCTGCGCAGGATGGCAGGCGAGGAATTCAGGAGTGTCGAGGCCCAGGATTATGCGGCCCTGGTCGTCACCTCGAACCGTATCATCAGCTTCAGCGGGCGCAACGGGAGCTGGTCGCATACCACGCGCTGAATGCCTGCCTGCGCGGCCTCGTAGGATTCAGGTCTTCTTGATGTGCTTGATGTAGCGCGGGTGTTCGATGCGTTCCAGCTGCATGGATTCGCCCTCGATCGAGAACACCGCAGTGCTGTCCACCACGCTGAACTTGCAGCCGACCGAGCCGTGCCAGTCGATCGGCAGGGGGGCATGGTCCCGGTAGGTGAAGATGTTGTTGATCAGATCGCCGCCCTTGATCTCGCATGGACATTCCGGCAACTCGCCCTCGATCTCGATATTCCTGATAACGAGCGTGCAGTCCTGTGTCCACAGGGTGTCTTCGAAGGTCGCTTCCATGGCACGCACGATATTGATCCCGGTCAGATGCAGGGTGATCTTGTTTTCGCCCGTCTCGATTTTCTCCAGCCTGGCGCCGGGCAGTTGCAGGGTGTCGGTAATGTCGCTCATGCGTTTTTCTGGACCTCTGACTCGGATAACAGTGTTTCAAATGTATGGTAATCCGTGATCGGGGTACTGCAGGACAGGCCCGTGCAGATGTAGGCGATCACCTCGCCCTGCGCGCTGCGCTCGGCAAGCACCCCCGGCAGCACGTGTTCGCTCTCGGGAATCACCAGTGCCAGGCGCCGCGGTGCATAGGCGGCATTCAGGCGCCGCTGCCAGGCGGTCATGGCATCACCGCTACCGCGCAGGATGACCGTCTGGGTCGGGTTCAGTGATTCCTCCAGTGCGACCAGCAGGCTGCCATGGCCGTGCGGCATGTTTTCGATACTGGACCAGAGTGCCTTGAGGGTGTGTTCGGCGGCATCCAGGTAGGCGGTTTCGCCCAGCAGGTGGCCCAGGCGCGCGAACACCTTGGCGGCAATGCCGTTGCCCGACGGGGTCGCGTCGTCGTGAATGGGCTTGGGACGCTGGATCAGCGACTCATGGTCGTCCGAGGTGAAGAAGAAGCCGCCGGCCGGGTCGCGGAAATGATCGAGTACGACCTCGGCCAGCTCGATGGCAAACAGCAGGTCATGGTCGCGCCAGCGTGCCTGCAGCAGTTCCAGCAGGCCGTCGATCAAGTTGACATAATCGTCGAGGTAGGCATTGAGATGGGCATGCCCGTCCTTGTAAGTGGCCAGCAGGCGGCCGTCCTCCCACAGGTGGTCGTGGATAAAGTCGACCGCGTGTTCGGCGGATTCGATCCACTCGGGCCTGTCGAGCAGACGCCCGGCCACGGCCATGCCGCGGATCATGAGGCCATTCCATGCAGTGAGTACCTTGTCGTCACGCCCCGGGCGTACCCGCCTCTCGCGTGCCAGCAGCAGCTTGTCGCAGGCCTGCGTGATCTGGCGGTTGACTTCCCCGGCTTCGAGGGAAAAGTCCCGCGCCAGTTGTTCGCGGCTGCGGTAGACGTGCAGGTGCCACATGCCCTCGAAGTTGGCCGGCTTGTCGAGGCCAAAGTGGCGTGCGCACAGGCGGTATTCCTCCGCTGTCAGCAGGGACTCGACTTCCTCCGGTGTCCAGACATAGAACTTGCCTTCCTCGCCTTCCGAGTCGGCATCCAGGCTGGAGTAGTAGCCGCCTTCCCCGGACTGCATCTCGCGCATCACCCAGGCCGCCGTCTGTTCGCAGGTGCGCTGGAACAGCGGGTTGCCGGTGGCGGCATGGGCTTCGGCATAGAGGGCCAGCAGGGCGCCGTTGTCGTACAGCATCTTTTCGAAATGCGGGATCATCCAGCGGTCGTCTACCGAGTAGCGGCAGAAGCCGCCGCCGAGCTGGTCGTTCATCCCGCCCTGCGCCATCTTCTCCAGGGTAAAGACCGTCAGGTGGAGGGCGCGCTGGTCGGCGCTGGCGCCGTTGACGCAGGTGCCGGCCCAGTGGCGCAGCAGGCGCTCCAGGTTGGTGGGGTGGGGGAATTTCGGCGCCTGCCCGAAACCGCCGTGGCGTTCGTCGAAACTGTGTTCCAGTTGTTGCCGGGCCATGTCGAGCGGCGTGCCATGAAGGGCTTCTGCCACAGCCCCGACGTCACTGATCGATTTCAGTGCGTTGACCAGTGAGGTGTTCTGCTTGCGGATTTCATCTTCGTGTTCGGCGAGGAAATTCACCACGCGCTGCATCAGGTCGGCGAACGCGGGCATGCCGTGTCGGGGTTCGTTGGGAAAATAGGTGCCGGCGAAGAACGGGACCTGGTCCTCCGGTGCCAGGAACACCGTCAGGGGCCAGCCCCCGGTGCGCTGGGTCAGCAGCGAATGCGCCGTTTGGTAGATCTTGTCGATGTCCGGGCGCTCTTCCCGATCCACCTTGATATTGATGAACAGGCGGTTCATGAGCGCGGCCGTCTCCGGGTCCTCGAAAGACTCGTGCGCCATGACGTGACACCAGTGGCAGGCCGAATAACCCACCGACAGCAGGATGGGCTTGTTTTCCCTGCGTGCCTTGTCCAGCGCCTCGGGCCCCCAGGGGTGCCAGTCAACGGGATTATGCGCATGCTGCAGCAGGTAGGGACTGGTCTCGTTGATGAGTTGGTTGGTATATTGCTGGTGCGCGCTCATGGACGTGCCAATGTCCTGCCGGTAGGGCGTTGTACTATAACCAAACACTCAAACCCTGTCTTCCGCAAGACGGTCTACACCCTATGTGCGCTAAGGTAATCACATGGATCTTTCTATAGTCATCCCGGTATTCAACGAGGCCGCCAGCATCAGCCCGCTGGTCGATGAAATTGCTGCTGTGCTGGGGGGGCAGGCAGACTACGAAATCATCGTGGTGGATGACGGCAGTACCGATGCCACGGCCGAGCGACTTGGCGCCTGCCGTCAGCAGCAGCCCCGGCTGCGGGTACTGCAGCACCCGCAGCGCAGCGGGCAGTCGGCGGCCATCGCCAGCGGCGTAAACGCCGCGCGGGCGCCCTGGATCGTCACCCTGGACGGTGACGGCCAGAATGATCCGGCCGACATCCCGGGTCTGTATACCGCCGCAACGGCAGTGGATGCGCCCGCGACCCTCTGGCTGATTGCCGGCTGGCGCCAGCGGCGCCGGGACAGCTGGTTGAAACGGATATCCTCCCGCATCGCCAACGGGGTGCGCCGTCGCCTGTTGCGGGACCATACCCCGGATAGCGGTTGTGGCCTGAGGCTGTTTCGCCGCGATGTGTTTCTCGCGCTGCCGCAGTTCGATCACATGCACCGTTTCCTGCCGGCACTGGTGCTGCGCGCCGGCGGGCAGGTACGGTCCCTGGCGGTTAATCACCGGCCGCGCAGGTCGGGAACCAGCAAGTACGGGGTGCACAACCGGCTCTGGGTGGGCTTGGTCGACCTCCTCGGGGTGCGCTGGCTGCAGCGACGGGTGCTGCGGCCCGTCGTTTCCGAGCGTGAGTAGCTGCCGATGAAACTGCGCATTTTTCTGCCCGGGTTGATGGTGATCGCCGTACTGGTTGTGTTCGGCTACCTGCTGGGCGACGTCGTCGACCGCGACTGGATCGACACCCATGTGCAGGGCCGCGGTTTGACGGGGGAGTTGCTCTTTGTCGGTGTCGGTGGACTGCTGGCCAGCATCGGCCTGTCGCGCCAGGTGATCGCCTTTCTCGGCGGTTACGGCTTCGGTTTTCTGGCGGGTGCCCTGCTGGGGACGCTGGCGGCGCTGCTGGGCTGCCTGCTGAGTTTCAGCGTTTCCCGCCTCCTGGGCCGTTCCTGGCTGACGCGGCATTATTCCGGCCGTATCCGCAAGATCGACAATTTTATCCACGCCAACCCCTTTTCCATGACCCTGCTGGTGCGGCTACTGCCGCTGGGTAGCAACTGGATGGTCAATCTGGCGGCCGGGGTGTCCGGGGTGCGGCCGCTGCCGTTTTTTCTCGGCTCGGCACTCGGTTATGTGCCGCAGATGCTGGTGTTTGCCCTGATCGGCAGCGGCACCCAGGTCGAGCAGTTCTGGCAGGTGGCGATTGCCATCGCCCTGTTCGTGGTTGCCACCCTGCTCGGGATGTATCTCTACCGTCGCTACCGCCATGGCCATGTGCTGGACACGGCCCTGGACCATGAACTCGGTTTGGATGCAGTCTCCGCCGCGCCCGGGTCCCGCCGGGAATCGTCCTAGTGCCTGCGTTGACAGGGGTGCCTGGCGCATGAAGGCTATCACCCGTTCATGGCTGGGCCTGGGGGCGTTGTGGCTGCTGGTCGGGGTGCTGGCGCTGCTGACGCGGCCGCTGTTCCCCATGGACGAGACCCGCTACGTCGCGGTGGCCTGGGAGATGTGGCAGCGCGGTGACTTCCTGGTCCCCTATCTGAACGGCGAGCCCTACAGCCACAAGCCGCCCCTGTTTTTCTGGCTGGTGCATGCCGGCTGGTGGCTGTTCGGGGTGAACGAGTGGTGGCCGCGCAGCGTGGCCACCCTGGTCTCGCTGGCCGCCCTGTTTGCGACCGCGCAGTTGGCCGCGCGCGTGTGGCCGCAGGATGACGCCACCCGGCGGCTGGTCCCCTGGGTGTTGTTTGGCAGTGTGTTCTGGACAGCCTTTTACAGCTGGGTGCAGATGGACATGCTGCTGGTGCTGTTTACCGTCACGGCCATGCTTGGTGTCGTCCATGCCACGCAAGGACGAGTGTACGGCTGGCTGCTGACCGGTGTCGCCATCGGGTTGGGTTTGCTCGCCAAGGGCCCGGTCATCCTGCTGCAGGTGATGCCGGTGGCGCTGCTGGCGCCACTATGGATCGGAG
>JAOTTU010000112.1 GCA_029864225.1 Gammaproteobacteria bacterium
CCGTCTTAACGACAAAGCATTTTTCTGGCTTGCCAGTTGCAGCCTGCAGTCTCGCAAGCTAGCTGATGCGTGAAATCAGTACAAGTTACATCGCACACCGGATCGCCGCTACAATCATTATCAGCGCAGTCGATAACACCGTCACAATCATTATCGATACCGTCGCCGCACAGATCGACCTCATCCGGCGATGTCGGCGTGCAGGCAACCACATCAACGCACATGCCGTTGTTCTTGCCGCCCTGCCATTCACAGCCGGTGGTATTTCTGCAGGTGTTTCTGTTCATGATGTCCGAGCAGGTGCCTGTTTGCTGGCAATCCGGATCGTCGCCATCGGTCAGGCCGTCACAGTCATTATCCAGGCCGTCATTGCAGGTCATCTCCATGGTCTCTTCCCCTGGTGTGGGTGTGCAGCCCGTGCCACCGCATGCGTAGAGGATCTGCTTGCCCGGGGGCAGGGTCGGCGCCTGGAATCCGCCAAGTGCTGCATCTGCCCATCCCATGGCCCCGTTGTCCTCATGCTGCAGGATGTGGCAGTGCATGATGGTCCGGCCGTCATAGGCGGTCGTGGTCTGGGGATTCGTGTCAAATCGCACATCGCAGCTTCCCGAGATGGTGTCGTAGTATTCACCATCCTCGAAATCGCCGCCATTGCAGATGCCCTGCACCTGCTGGTGATAGACGTGGAGGTGGAAGGGATGATTGTTCGCACTGACAGCCCATTCCTGTATCCCCGGCAACAGATCGAAGATGGGGACATCTTCATCATAGGACTGATTGTAGAGGCTGCGGGCGCCCACCTGGATGGAGTCCGTGAAATCCACTGGCTGTCCGCGCAGGTCCCGCAGGTAACTCGGCCGCTGTGCCTGCCACGTGATGCCTCTCGCTCCATCAGAAAAGGGTCCCGCTTCCAGATCGGCAGGCAGATTGGTATCGGCATAAATATTGGCCACGACCGTGTTACCGACTTTAATGGTCGAGTCCGCGCTGCAGCGCACCGCCAGGTCCGCACGGGAGGCGCCGGTGAGGCTGATGGTGTTATTCACGAGGGGCATCGGCGCCGTGGTTCTCCAGACACCATCACGGGCCATGAGCACGGCCTCGCACTCGGGACCGATGACCAGGTTCTTCATCTTGGCATCCGGGTCGGCAAGCAGCACGCGCCAGTGCTGCCATTCATTGACCGGGGTACAGAAGTTTCCCTGCACCTTGCCGTTGACGGTCCAGCCTGATGAGAAGGTACCCGAGATCAGCGTATCGCCGCCATTGCCGGCAACCACACCCGGCTCAAGGAACCCGATAGCCAGCAGACGCTCGTTCATGTCTGCAACACCCTCCGGTATTCCATCCCCGGCGTCGTCGACAATCAGCATGCCCAGGGCACCGCCGGCGACCTGCAGCCAGGTCGAGCCGTGGTGATGGGGGTGATACCAGTTGGTGCCGCCCATGTGATCCGGGCCGAGTTCATAGACATAGTCGCCGCAGTAACCACCCTGGATGATACGTGTCACATCATCGCCCGGTGTCTCACCGGAAATATGCAGGCCATGGGTATGAATATTGGAGATGTTCGGGTCTTTAAGTGTATTGTGCTCCGGACTCGGTTCCTCAAAAGGAAGGGAGTTCTTAAAGGTCAGTACGTAGGTCTCTCCCGGTGACATGTACATGGTCGGTCCAGGAATACTGAATTCCCCCCCTTCCCCATCCTGGCGGAAGGCGCGGGTGGTCAGGGTCTCGCCGCCAATGTCAACGGTTGCCTCACCGATTTCGAGGGTACCTTCGAAGTAGCCCTGATTCCTGCTGCTCCACTGGAACTTCGGAGGATCCTCGATGACGTTGGTACTCGGACATACGCTCGCTGTGGCGCTGCTCGAAAATGTAAACATAAAGACGAACGCTGTGAGTGCTACTGGCACAGTTGGAATTAATATTCTCTGATTCATGATTTGCCCCCGTTATATTGTTTGCAGGCTCTTAGTCACGTAAGAATCATTGCCTTAACGGCAAAACATGGCATGCTAAATTAGCCATTGAATACTAATATAATAATGGCCTTGCAATGTTGACATATGTCAACAAAGGCAAACATACAACCAAGAGATTGTTAGTTGATCAGCCAGAGCGGCATCCAGCCTGTTTCCGCCCAGTTGAATAAGAAATGACTAAACGACCGGAATGGGTCGTTCCAGGAATTACACCGATCAATAATATTCGCACCTGTTAAACGATCACACCCGGCCAGACCCAGTCATTCGCCAGAGATCAGCGGAGGGCTGCTTATAGATACAGGACATTCAGAAGCAGTGGTGAACTGTATGCAATATTCAGCGCTGCCAAAACGCCGGGCCAGCGTGACCGCAATGGTGGATCGCTTTATCGATCGATGAGCACTGCGGGGCGGAATGTCCCTGGCGCCTGCATATTCTGGAATAGAACAGCAGCACCATCGTCCGCCATTGCGATATCGTTCAACCCGTCGGCATTCAGATCTCCGATCGCCAGTGCCAGTGGCTGAGTGATGCCAGCGATATTTACTGCGCCAATGAATGCACCAGGGACGGCGCCCTGAAACAGTATCGACAGACTGCCTGTATCGTTCAGATGCCCGGCATTAGCAACCGCCAGGTCCGGCAGCCCGTCGTCATTAAGATCACCGACCGCCACATCCTGGGAGCGTGCTCCAGTCGTATAGAATACAGCAGCCAAAAACTGTCCCCGCGCCGCTGCATTGTGGTCCTGGATAAGGACTGCAACGCTGGCAGTATCCGGATCGGACGGCGTTCCCAGATTGGCTATGACAATGTCGAGTTTCGCATCGCCGTCCAGGTCGGTGAGTTCGACGTCAAACGGCTGGTTACCCGCGGGGTAGGTGGTCATCCCGGAATAGGTACCTGGCTGAGCCGGCGCATTATCCTGAAAAAAGACCAGAACTGCTCCGTTTGTCGTATCCGCTGCGACAAGGTCGATCCGCCCATCACCGTCAATGTCGCCAGCGGCGACTGACGGTATGTAACTGTTGGTGTTAATAGTGCCCCCGTCAGTGAAGCTGCCCGGGTTGCCAGGAGTATTCAATAGCAACGCCAGATACCATCCTGTCGTGACAATATCGTCAACGCTGTCGCCATTGATGTCCGCAAGCACGATTCCATCCGGATGCGTCGCAATAGCGAGGTTAGTGACCGGTAAATAAGCACCGGTGACGGCCGGCGACTGTTCAAGCAACGAGAGGCTGTTATCGTTGTAGTTTGTGGTCAGGAGATCGATGCGTCCGTCACTGTTCAGGTCTGCTGCTGCGACGAACTGGGGGTCCGCGCCGACCTGGTAATCCACACCGTTTTCGAACATGCCCGGTGTCACGGCTTGTTGCAAGGAAACGGTGACGTGACCCGGGTGAGGCGGTCTGTCGTCGATGAAGATATTCGATGTGACCAGGTCTGGCTTTGTGTCGCCGTTCAGGTCGGCAATCGCGATGCCGGTAAACAGGGTGAATGCCGGTATCACGTCACCACCACCACCGCCGCCGCAGCCTACGATGAGCACCCCGGCAATCCCTACAGTGAGTTGACGTAATATCAGACGAAAAATATCGTTCTCAAGGCGGCTTGCATAGTGCACGCCACCACTGATACAACCTGACGTGTCGATGCTGTTCATTTGTAACCTCTAATATCAGGCCTGTGATACCTTGAGAGCAGCATATGCTATCCCTGATGGACAGGTACTGATCCCGGTCAACTGCAAGATATATTATGTTGGAATTTCACACAGAAGGGTTCACACGCGCCGGGGCGCAGCAGGCGTCGGGAGCCGAACCTGCGCAGCTTGGTCCAGTTACGCTAGAGAACGGTCGGACATTACAGTTCCAACGACACAGAAGATGCTGATGATCCGGGATTATTGGTCGGCGACCATCGGCCAGAACTCGAATTCGGTCGTTCGATACATCCTCCCTAACCGTCCGTTCAGGGTCGGAGCCGGTCATCTGACTAAATTACTAAGGTATTCCCCCTGGAACTTCCTATTCCGGCCGATAGTGTTGAAAAACCTGCTGTTTGAGTGGCGATACTGGCTGTTGCAGGCAAATAATTACGAGAATTTCAGTCCCCTCCATCGTCACCATTCCGGCCGTATCCGGAACCGTTTAACGTCCTGTTTATCCGTCGTCGGCGATAAAAGAGTACGGCGATTAATACCAATACCCATGGTGTAATGAGGAACAGGATGAAGAGGATTTCGCTGTGCATGGCAGAAGTTTACCTCAAACGGCATCCATTGACCGTATTCGGAAGCAGCCTACTATTTGATATATAATTTACCGAATGGCCAACACTGATATCACATCAGTCCTTTGGGGACCGTATCATTAATTCTAGCGAGAGGATGTTTCATAATAGTTCTTTCCCATTTATGGATATTATCTCACGCGGGCCGGTCCCAACACCGAACCAGCCAAATCGGCGTTTGAGACAAATCGGAATATTCGGGAGATATCACGGGAAGCTGTTCGGTTCAGGGGGCTGAATCAGCCCGCGTATCCCGCACAAGCAGCTGAATTCTTGTGAGATTGGTTCTTTCCTGCAGAGACGCAGGACAGAGACCAGACCGCATGGCGGAGAGGGAGGCCGCTCCCGCACATCCCTGTGCTTCACAGCACCTGCACATCCTTGTGCATTGGGATTATTACTCGCTACGCTTGTCGAACCCGCTAATTGATTATCGAGGGTTCAAATCCACCTTGTTATAAACAATAGAAAAGGGGCCGCGAGGGCCCCTTTTCTATTGTTGGCGGAGAGGGAGGGATTCGAACCCTCGATACGGGTTAACGTATACACACTTTCCAGGCGTGCTCCTTCAACCACTCGGACACCTCTCCGGATCGATCAAGCGCGCAAGGGTAAACCAGAACCCGCGGCTGTTCAAATACCGGTTGCTATAGATGGCGGAGAGGGTGGGATTCGAACCCACGTAGGGCGGTAAAGCCCTCAACCGATTTCGAGTCGGTGCCGTTATGACCGCTTCGGTACCTCTCCAGTCTTTCCAAATTATCTACTGGTCTTCTGAATCTATCTGCCGGTACAGTATGATAACCTCCCAGCTACCATGGAAACCAAGATGGTTCAGGCCTGAAAAAACTCTCATGGGATTTGAATCTACCGGGGCAAGATTCCAACCAGTTATTCAGGCTGCGTATTCTAGCGTATGCAGGGTACATACCGCCACGGTCTGTATCACCCTCGGGCTGTTATTCGCGCTCATGCTCGGTTCCTGCGGCAAGCCGCCTTCCCTCCTCGAGCAGATCCAGTCCCGGAATGAACTGGTGGTGATCACCCGCAACAGCCCGACCACCTATTACCAGGGCAGCGACGGTCCGGCCGGGTTTGAATACGAACTGGCCCAGCGCTTCGCGGAATATCTCGGCGTTGAACTGCGCATCGTGGTACCGCCCAACTTCAATGACATCCTGCCCCTGGTGGCGCGTGGCGATGCCCACCTGGCAGCGGCCGGCCTGACGGTGACAGACAAGCGCAAGGAGAGCGTCCGCTTCGGTCCGGTCTACCAGGAGATCACACCCCAGCTGGTCTATCGCAGGGACTCCGTCCGGCCAAAGACCTTCGATGATCTCGAAGGCCGCCTCGAGGTGGTTGCCGGCAGCAGCCACGTGGAACGCCTTGAAGCCCTGCGCGACAAACATCCCGACCTCAGCTGGCAGGAAAATGAAACAATGGAGAGCGAGGAACTGCTGAACCTCGTATGGCAACAACTGATTGACTACACCATCGCCGACTCCAACGAACTGTCCATCAACCAGCGCTTCTATCCCGAATTGCAGCCGGCCTTTGATATCAGCCTGCCGCGACCACTGGCCTGGGCCTTTACCCGCAGCGATGATGACAGCCTGTATAACACGGCGCTGGACTTCTTCGCCGGCATCCGGGAAGACGGCTCACTGGACCAGCTGGTCGAGCGCTACTACGGCCATATCACCGACTTCGACTATGTCGGTACACGCCGCTACCAGGCCCATATCGAACAGCGGCTGCCCCTTTACCTGGATGTATTCAAGAGTGCCGCCGAACTAGCGGGCATGGACTGGCGGC
>JAOTTU010000011.1 GCA_029864225.1 Gammaproteobacteria bacterium
GCAGGCCGACGGCATCCATCCGAATCACGACGCCCAGGCCCGGATCGCGACCCGGGTGCGAGAGCATTTGTTGCTGCTGCTGGAGAAGGAGCCGCTGACGCCTGATTAACGCCGCCGGCAGCCAGGTAATGCCGCGGCAGGGCATCCTGGTGATTGGCAATAAAACTGTAGGAGCGGTCCCCTGACCGCGATGCTGTCTCCAATCAATCGCGCCGAAGGCCGGCGCTCCTACAGGGATGGTCGCTCCCGGCATCCTGCCTCCCGAGACACTCGTATATCCTTATACATCGTAGGTAAAGGGCGTGAGCAGGGAGCGGAAGCTTTGCAGGTGCGATACTAACTCAAAAGAATCGCGCCTGTACCCGATTAAGCGCCGGGCATGAATGAGGCGCTTATACGGGTATTCAGCAGGCAGGTTGGGCAAAGGAACGAAGCGACGTGCCCAACGCAATACCGGTTTTTGGGCGCGCTGCGCTTTTCCCATCCCGCAATGGTGTACATTGAGGCGATGTTGTACGGTGGTCTCTGCATACCAGCATGTAGCTTGGGCAAAGGTGCACCAGCGACGTGCCGAACAATCTCCGTGTGAACTAGAGCCGCTTGCCTGCCAGGGTCGGTGTCTTGTCGGTGCGCGTCTCCAGCTTCAGGTAACTGACCAGGCGCACCGCGCCTTCGGCGTGCAGCGCAGTATGCACGTTCTGCACGGCGGCGAGTATGTCATCGAGTTCCCCCTCGATATTGGTGCCCGAGGCATGGGTCTCGACGATAAACGGGTAGGCCTTGAGGATCTCGACGACCCGCGCCACCTCGCTGCGCACGGAGACGCCGACACCAATCGGTATGACCTGTAATTCAGCGGTAGCCTGCATGGGTGATGTTCATCCTGTGTCTGTTAACGATGGGCAACATCATACGGTCAGCCGGGCAGGTTGGGCAAAGGCGCACCAGCGCCGTGCCCGACAACCTTCGTGATGGATACGCTGTACTTTGCCCGCAAGGCCACCTGGTGATTGAATAAAGAAACTGTAGGAGCGGTCGCCTGACCGCGATGCTGTCTCCAAACAATCGCGCCGAAGGCCGGTGCTCCTACGGGGACACGGGCGAGCCTATTGCGCAACAACAAAGAATCGCGCCTGTACCCGATTAAGCACCGGGCATAAACGATGCGCTCCTACAGGTGTGCAGCCGGGCCTATTGCACAACGCATAAACAGACTCAGGCACGGGCCACCGATGCCGTCCGCCGCTTCCACTCCCTGATGTGCGTCATTTCGTAGATCACCGGCACGAGCACCAGACTCACCAGCATCGAGAACGACAGCCCCGAGACGATGGTGATTGCCAGCGGACTGAGCATCTCCGAACCCTCGCCGAGCCCGATCGCCAGCGGCAGCATGCCGACCACGGTGGTCAGGGTGGTCATCAGGATGGGCCGCAGCCGGAGACGCGCGGCCTGCAGGATCGCTTCGCGGATGGCGCTGCCGCGTTCGCGCATGATCTCGATGTACTCGACCAGCACGATGGCGTTGTTCACCACGATGCCGGCCAGCATGATCATGCCGAGCCACACCGGCATGGAGATCGGCAGGTCGGCCAGGGTGATGCCGATGGCCACCCCCACAACGGTAAAGGGCACGCTCAGCAGGATGATGAAGGGATTGCGCAGCGACTCGTACTGGATGGCCATCACCACGAACACCAGGAACAAGGCCAGCAACAGCAAGGTCCCGGTCAACCGACGACCCTCCTGCAGCGTCGCACGCTCGCCGCCATCATAGCGGGTATAGCCCGGCGGCATCGCCAGGTCCTGCAGCCTCGCATCGATGCCATCCAGCGCCGCACCCAGGGGGGTGCCTGTGGCCACGGTGGCACTGACCTCGATGATGCGCTGCTGATTGTCGCGCAGGATCTCGGCCGCCGACTCGATCAGGTTCACCCGGGCGACGTCACCCAGGTAGATGGCCTTGCGTCCCTGCGCGGCCGGGAACAGCAGTACCGACTCCAGGTCCTGCGGATTGGCGGCCTCTACCGGCGGCAGCCGCAGGCGCACGTCGTAACTGCGATCACCCTCGATGAAGTCCGTCACCACCTCGCCTTCCAGCGCAACACGCATGGCGTTACCCACGTCCTCGACATCGAGCCCCAGGATGCTGGCGCGTTCACGGTCGATATCGATATTGATCTCGTGGTGCACTTCTTCCAGTGAATGCTTCAGGTTACGCAGCCCCTCCAGCGGCTCCAGGCGCAGAAGGATCTCGTCGGCCAGTTCCTCGAGCTTCTCCAGCTCCGGCCCCTGGATGCGGATGCTGATGTCGTCGTCGCCACGACTGGTGCGGATGCCGCGGATGCCTTGTGTGCGCATGCGCACCTGCACACCCGCCAGCTGCTTCTCCAGGATCACCTTGTTCATGCGCTTGATCCATTCCTCGCTGCTGAAGTCGCGCTGCGTCAGCGGCACCAGCTGAATGTTCAGCGTACTGCGATTGGGGATCTGGCGTTCGGTGCGCCCGAAGATAAAGCCGCCGACCAGGGTGAAGACGTGATCGACCTCCGCCTGCCCGGTGAATAGCTGCTCCAGCTCCTGGACGGTGCGGTCCATCTCATCGAGCGTCACCCCCGGGTCGGTGGTAACACTGGCCGAGATGCGGCCGTCGTCCATGTCGGGCAGGAAGATCTGCTGGTTGCCGAAAAACACCTGGCTGGCCGGCACCAGCATGGCGACAAACACCAGAATTACCAGATAGGGCACACGCAATACACGCTCGACCATGCCGGCATAGCGGTCCTGCAACCAGCGAACCACGGCATCGATCTTGAGCCGCAGCCACCCGCTCTCGGTGCTGCGCACCTTGGCCGCCAGCGCCGGGACCAGGGTCAGGGCGATTACCAGCGAGGACAGAATGGCAGCCGAGATGGTGTAGATCAACTCCCTGAAGAGCAGCCCCGTCAGGCCGCCGATGAACAGGAACGGCAGCACCGCCGCCAGGTTGGTGCTGGTGGAGGCGACGATGGCGCTATTGACCTCCTCGGCGGCATGGCGCCCGGCCTCCAGCACGTCCTCGCCCTGGCACTGGTGGCGGTAGATGTTCTCCAGCATGACGATGGTGTTGTCGACGATCAGACCGACACCCAACGCCAGACCGCCCAGGGTCATGATGTTGAGGGTGAGCCCGCCCATCCCCATAATCACGAAGGTCACCATGATGGCGATGGGGATGGCGCTGCCGATGATCAGGGTGCGGCGCAGGTTGCCGAGAAACACGAACACGACCAGCATCGCCAGCAGCGCGCCGCTCATCGCCGCCATGCCCGAGTTCCTCAGCGCCTGGCGGATGTAGATCGACTGGTCGGCCACATTGCGGACCTCGATATCGTCCGGCACCAGGCCCTGTTCGCGCAGCCAGGTCAGACGCTTCTGCACCACGTCGACCACCGCCACGGTGTTCGCCCTCGGCTGCTTCTGGATCGACAGCTTGATACCGGGTACCCCGTTGACGCGTACCCGCAGGCGCTCGTC
This sequence comes from Gammaproteobacteria bacterium, assembly GCA_029864225.1. Classification (GTDB taxonomy): domain Bacteria; phylum Pseudomonadota; class Gammaproteobacteria; order UBA9214; family UBA9214; genus CAMYJZ01. The sequence goes on from JAOTTU010000011.1 coordinate 3,517, forward strand.
CTCGTGGGTATCGATGACATTGGCGACCTCCTGCAGGTGGATCACCCCGCCGGCAGGAAGCTGCAGTGGCAGCTCGGCGATCTGTTCAACGCGGGTGAAGCGACCGCTGATGCGTCCGGGAAGTTCCTGGCGCGTCATCTTCAGGCGCCCGGCCGGGTCCTCGCGATTGCCGCGCTGCAAGGCCGCGATGACGTCCTGCATGTCGAGTCCCACGCCTGCGAGGCGCTGCTGGTCGGGCAGCACCTGGATCTCGCGTACCAGTCCGCCACCGACCTCCGCGGCGGCCACCCCGGGCAGGGTCAGGAACCACTTGCCGAACACGTCATCCACCCAGCTGCGCAGTTCGACGGGATCACGCAACGGCGAGCTGACCACCAGTTCCAGCACCGGGATCTGCGACGGGTCGCGCTTGTAGATGATGGGTGGATCCGCGGTATCGGGCAGGAAGCGCTTGGCGCGGTCCAGTCGGGTACTGGCATCGCGCAGCGCGATATCGATGTCCTTGCCGTATTCGAAAGACAGGTCGACGGATACCGAGCCCTCGCCGGTGCGCGACTGCACGCTGATGGCGTCCTCGGTAATGGCCAGCTGCTCCTCCAGCTGGCGTGTGAACTGGTCCTCCATCACCGTCGCCGGGACGCCGGGACTGAGGATGCGCACCCGGACCTCCGGATAGATCAGGTGCGGATGCAGGTCGATGGCCAGGCGCATGAACGCGAACACGCCCAGCACGATCACCGCCAGCGCGATCATGGAGACACCCACGGGATGGCGGATCGACCAGGCCGCCAGACCCCCGCTTCTTGATGTCGGCTCGGACATGCTCAAAGGGCGGTGCGCTCGACGGGTTTGACCTGCTTGCCGGGCGTCAGGCCGAGGAAACCCTTGGTGATCACCTTCTGGTCGTCTTCCAGGCCTTCGCGGATCTCGATGCGCTCGGCCAGGCGCAGGCCGCTGACCACCGCCACGCGCTGTGCCCGGTTCTCTCCGTCGAGGACATAGACGTACTCGCTGTCCGCATCACGACGCAGCGCCGCGAACGGGATCACCCGACGCAGGGTGGCCCGGGTATTAAGTTCGACCCGGCACAACTGACCGGGTGCAGCCCCCGCGGGCACAGGATTGATTTCGACCTCGATGGTGCCGCGGCGCGTCACCGGGTCGAGACTGGGATAGATGCGGGTGATACGGGCCTCGAAGACCTGGTCACCGAGGGCATCGATGCGCACCCGGGCGACATCACCGAGGGCCAGGTCGGGCAGGACCAGCTCGGACACCGGCAGCTCGGTCACCAGCGACGAGGGATCCGAGATGGTCAGCAGGTGCTGGTGACGCTCGGCGATATTGCCGGGCTCGGAGAGCCGCGCACTCACTACGCCGCCGAGCGGGCTGCTGATGACGGTATAGCCCAGGCGGGTCTTCAGCACCTGCTCATCGGCCTCGGCCACATCCAGCGCGGTGCGGGCGCGGGCATATTCATCCTCGGAGACCAGCTTCTTGCCGCGCAGTTCATTCAGGCGCCTGGCGTCCTGCGCAGCCTGCTTGCGGGTGGCGCTGGCACGTGCGAGCTGCGCCTTGATGAGGACGTCGTCCAGCCGTACCAGCAGGTCCCCTTCCGTGACACGATCGCCCTCATACAACGGCAGCTCAACGATGCGGCCCTCCTCCTGGGTATAGACCTTGACCTCGCGCTGTGCCCGCAGGGTGCCGGCGCGGGTGCGCACCACGCTGAGATTGTCACTGACCACCGGCGCGGTCTCGACCAGGTGGACCGGTTTGCCCTTGTCACCGGAAGGTGGACTCTGCCGGTCGCAACCCGCCAGTCCAGTCACTGCCAGCAGCAACATCAGGCCACGTAGCCAGGGACGGGAATGATGCGGAGTCGGGTGCATTCTCATTATTACGGTGACCGCCAGTGAAAGTGCGAATTTACGAGAGTATACATAACGCGCAATTGATACCATGGTTAACAGCACCTGGCGCGAGTGCCCCGGGGCATGATAATCAAACTTCTGTCGCAATTCCGGGATTGCGGCCTGTCCCCTGCCAGCGCGACGGTTTAACATACGCACTCGCCCGCCCATACCACAGGAGTTTATTGCATGAAAACAGTTGCACTGGCCGTCGTCCTGCTGATGCTGCAGGGCTGCGCGGCCATGGTCGTGGGGACCACGGTGGGAGTGGTGACCACCGTTGCGGTCGAAGCCGTCAAGGTTCCGTTCAAGGTGACCGGCGCGGTCATCGACGTGGTCACGGATGATAACGACGACAAAGAGAAAAAGGACTAGCCGGCGGGATTCATGGGACGGGATTCAACCACACAATCAATCCAGCCCGGCAGCTGCGGCGCACCAGTGACGCAGCCATACCGCACCCCGGGATGACCGCGCTACTCGACAGGATCATTGAACGCCTGGGGGATATCATCCTCGGCAAGGAACACCAGCTGCGCCTGGCACTGACCTGCCTGCTGGCCCGTGGGCACCTGCTGATCGAGGACCTGCCCGGTGTCGGCAAGACCACCCTGGCGCATTCGCTGGCCGCGGTACTCGGCCTGCATTACCAGCGCATCCAGTTCACCAGCGACTTGCTGCCGGCTGACATCCTCGGGGTCTCCATCTACAACCGCGACACCGTAGAGTTCCAGTTTCACCCCGGGCCGGTGTTTTCCCATATCGTGCTGGCTGATGAGATCAACCGCGCCACCCCCAAAACCCAGAGCGCCCTGCTGGAGGCCATGGAGGAAAACCAGATCACCATCGAGGGGGAGACCCGGGCACTGCCGCAGCCGTTTTTCGTGATCGCCACTCAGAATCCGCTCTACCAGATCGGTACCTTCCCGCTGCCGGAATCGCAGCTGGACCGCTTCCTGATGCGTATCGAGCTGGGCTACCCCGATACCGATGCCGAACGCCAACTGCTCAGGGGTGATGATCGACGCACGCTGCTGGCCGGGGTCGAACCGCTGATCTCCACCAGCCAGCTGCTGGAACTGCAGCGCCAGGTTGACAGTGTGCACGCTGCCGATGCCCTGCTCGACTACCTGCAGGCCCTGCTGGAATTCAGCCGCCAGTCACCCCGCTTCGAAAACGGCCTGTCACCGCGCGCGGGGCTGGCGCTGCTGCACAGCGCCAAGGCCTGGGCCCTGCTGGCAGGGCGCGACCTGGTGCTGCCCGAAGACCTGCAGACCGTGCTGCCCGCCGTGGTCGGCCATCGCCTGCAGGCTGCGGAGGACCAAACCGAATCCCTGACCGGCAGTGAACAGCTGCGTCTGCTGCTGGAGTCGGTCCCCCTGCCCTAGCCCGCTGCAAAAAAGGGGACATTCTGGTTTTTTATTGCAATCAGGAACTACCGGCAGGTGAAACAATGCAAAAACCAGAATGTCCCCCTTTTTCCATGCAGACGCTGACATTCCGCGACCGGTTCAGATGGCAACGCTTCACCCGCGGGCTCGGGGTCGAATCCGGACCAGTCCGGCTGGACCGCTCCCGGGTCTTCATCCTGCCCACCGCCAGCGGACTGCTGTTTGCCGTCATGCTGCTGGTGATGCTGTTCGGCGCCATCAACTACAACAACAGCATGGCCCACCTGTTCACCTTCCTGGTCGGCAGCATGGCCATGGTCTCGATCCTGCACACCTATCGCAACCTGGTAAGACTCAGCTTCAGCGCAGGCAAGACCACAGCGGTGTTCGCCGGTCAGCGCGCCGGCTTCGAGATCCTGGTGACCAACCCCGGCGCGTCCCCGCGCTACGGAATCCGGCTGCAGTGCCGCGGGCAGCCCGCGGTCTCGATCGACCTGCAGGGGCAGCACACCACCACTACCACGCTCTACCGGGATACCCGGCGGCGCGGGGTGCTGCCGCTGGGACGCTGGACGGTCTCCACACGCTACCCGCTCGGCCTGTTCCGTGCTTGGGCACACCTGGAACTGCAGGCACAGTGCCTTGTCTATCCGCGTCCCGCGGCGGAACGTCCGCTCATGCAAAGCCCGGCCTACAAGCCGCATCAATTCGGAGACCGGGGCCGCGGGGTCGATGACTTTGCCGGCTTCCGCCCCTACCGGCCGGGGGACTCGCCGCGCCACGTGCTCTGGAAGGCCGCGGCGCGCGAACAGCCGCTGCTGGTCAAGCAGTTCGGTGGCGACCGTGCAGACGAGGTCTGGCTGGACTGGGAATCACTGCCCGGCATGGACACCGAGGCGCGCCTGAGCCAGCTGTGCCGCTGGGTACTGGATGCGCACCGCAACCAGCAGGCCTGGGGCCTGCGCCTGCCCGGGCTCGAGATCGCCATCGCCAGCGGCAATCGCCACAAACACCGCTGCCTCGAGGCGCTGGCGCGCTTCGCCTGATCCATGCTGCTCCCCGGCACTGCATCGAGCACGCGCACCCAGACCTGGCTGCTGGCTGCCGTGGCGCTGGTGGTCCTGCCGCATCTCCCGCGTATGCCCTGGTGGATCACCCTGTTTGCCGTCGGCGTCGGGCTGTTCAAACTGTTGCTGCTGCGCCGGCAACGGCACCAGCCGCCACGCGTGCTGCTGGCGTTGATGACCGTGGCCGGTTCCGCGGGTGTGTTTTTCTATTACAGCACGCTGCTCGGCAAACAGGCCGGCGTGGCCCTGTTGATCATCATGCTGGCCTGAAACTGCTGGAGCTGCACACGGTCCGCGATGCGCGGCTGGTCATCTATCTCAGCTATTTCCTCGTCATCACGAATTTCCTGTTCACCCAGACCATCCCTATCGCGCTCTACATGTTTGTCGCCACGCTGGTGATCACCGCCGCCCTGTCGGTCATCACCCACAGCAGCAGGGAGCGACCGGTCAGTAACCATCTGCGCCTGGCCGCGGTGCTGCTGGCACAGGCACTGCCGATCATGCTGGTGCTGTTCGTGTTCTTCCCGCGCGTTGTCGGGCCGATCTGGGGGCTGCCCAAGGACGCATACGCCGGCATGACCGGACTGAGCGACACCATGACACCTGGTGCCATCAGTTCCCTGGCACAGTCCGATGCCACCGCCTTCCGGGTGGAGTTCTTCGGGCCGGCACCCGCAGCGGAACTGCGCTACTGGCGGGGCCCGGTGCTGTGGCACACCGATGGCCGGACCTGGTCACCGGGGCGCCTCAGTTCCTATCCGCGCAAGCCGCCCGAGGCCATGCAAAACCGCGGCGAAGCGGTGCGCTACGCCATCACCCTGGAAGGCCATGACAAGCCCTGGCTGCTGGCGCTGGACCTGCCGGCGGAGATCTCGAGGCGCGCGCTGTACACGGTGGACTTCCAGTGGTTGTCCTACCGGCCGGTGCGCGAACGCATCCGCTACGAGGCCACGTCATGGCCGCACTACAACACCGGGCCACTGGAACCGCAGCTGAGAAAGGCCGCCCTGCAATTACCGGAGCAGGTCAGTACCCGGGTAGAGGCGCTGGTGCGCGACTGGCGCACCCGGGCGGACAGCGACCGCGCCGTGGTACAGCAGGCACTGGACTATTTCCATGAGCAGCCGTTTGTCTATACCCTGCAGCCACCGCGGCTGGGGGACGACCCCGTTGACGAATTTCTGTTTGGCACGCGCCGCGGCTTTTGCGAACACTACGCCGCTGCCTTTGTGGTACTGATGCGCAGCGCGGGTATCCCGGCGCGCGTGGTGACCGGCTACCAGGGCGGCGAGTACAACCCCGTCGGGGACTACTGGCTGATCCGCCAGGCCGATGCCCATGCCTGGGCCGAGGTCTGGCTGCCCGATGCCGGCTGGCTGCGCGTGGACCCCACCGCTGCCGTGGCCCCCGAGCGCATCGATCAGGCACTCGACCTGGACCTGCAGGCCGCCGGTGCCCCGGCGCGCTTCCGGCTTGCGGAGTCCGGCCTGCTGGCACGCGGCTGGCGCCGGCTGCATTTCGCGCTGGATGCCGTCAACAATAACTGGAATCAGTGGGTGCTGTCCTACGGGCCGCAACGCCAGCTGGAACTGCTCGCGGCGCTCGGCTTCAAACAGGCCTCCTGGCGGGAACTGGCGTTGACGCTGTTGCTGCTGACGGGGACCTGTCTGCTGGGCATCGCCCTGTGGATGCTGGTGCGGACACCCGGGCCCTCCGATCCGGTACTGCAGGCCTGGCAGCGCTTCTGCCAGCGCCTGGAACGACTGGGCATCCGGCGCGCACCCAGCGAAGGACCGCGGGACCTTGCCCGGCGGGCGATGGCCGCGCAGCCGGAACTCGCAACCCAGGTCGGTTCGATCACCGACCTCTATATCCGGCTGCGTTATGGCAAATCAGGGCAGGGTGCGCATGAGGTTCGACAACTGCAACAGCGGGTGCGGCGCTTCCCGCAACGCGCCGGTTAATGACTTTGTAGGAGCGGCCTCCTGGCCGCGATTCGCGCCGGAGGACGGCGACCCTACAGATCGTTCCGGATTGTGTAGGAGCGGCTTGCAGCCGCGAAACACATTCAACAGAATCGCGCCTGCGAGGCGCTACATGATTCCGTTTCATGTCTTACGCTGTTATCTTTCCGTGTAGTTCCGTGTGCTTCCGTGGCTGATTTATATTTTGATTAATCGCGCCTGTACCCGATTAAGCGCCGGGCATAAACAAGGCGCTCCTACCCTGTATCGCCAAACTGGCTGTCCGCTGCGGGGGTTCTAGACGGCCTGCATATGCTGCAGCATGCGCTGGCGCATCTCCGCATCCGGCAGGCGACCAGATGCCGCGCCCATGTTGTCGATCATGTGCTTGACCTTGGAAGTGGCGGGGATCGCACAAGTCACCGCAGGGTGCGAGACCGCGAACTTCAGGAAAAACTGCGCCCAGCTGTTGCAGTCGAACTCCGCCGCCCATTCCGGCAGGGCCTTGCCACGCACCCGGTTGAACAGCTCGCCGCGCATGAACGGCCGGTTGACCAGCACCGCCATGCCGTGTTCCTGCGCCAGCGGCAGCAGGCGCTGTTCGACCTCACGGTTGCCGATATTGTAACTCAACTGCACGAAATCCAACGGCTGGGTGTCCAGGATGACCTCCAGTTCATCGTGAAAGCGGCCATGCGATGTGGTGATGCCGATATAGCGCACCTTGCCCCCGGCCTTCCAGGCCTGCAGGGTCTCGAGCTGCACCTCCCAGTCACGCAGGTTATGGATCTGGATCAGGTCGAAGCGCTCGACCCCGACGCGTTGCATGGAACGCTGCATCTGCTCGATGCCCTCCTGCTTGCCCCAGGTCCAGACCTTGGTGGCCGCAAACAGCTTCTGCCTGTCAGGGCGTGCCGCGCGCAGCAGTTCACCAAGCACCGCCTCGGCGTGACCGTACATGGGCGAGGTGTCGACCAGGCTGCCGCCGTGATCGAAAAAGGCCTCCATGACCGGCAGCAGCCCCCTGCTTTGCTCCGAACCCGGTGTCACGTCGAAGGTGCGCGATGTCCCCATGCCGATGACCGGCAATAGCTCAGCGCTTGCCGGTATCGGCTTGCTGACCGGTTTCCGCCCGGTGTTATCCGACCAGGCCGGGCGCAGCAGCAGGCCGGCACCCAGTCCACCCAGAGTGGTAAAAAAACGGCGCCGCGATAACTTTGAGATCCCCATGCACTAGACTCTAGCAGCTGGCACCGTTTGTGCCAGCCGGGTCTGCGCCCGCCCCAGGCGGAAGGCCACCCCGGCCCACACCACGGCCAGTGGTACGGCGATAAAGGCAATCGTGGACAGGCTCAGCCCCATGGCACGCAGGCCGGCGTAGGCCCATGCGCTTACGGCATCGCCACTGCGGTAGACCACGGTATCGATAAAGTTCTTGGCCTTGTATTTCTCCTCGCGCCCCAGCACTACATAGAGCATTTCGCGCGCCGGGCGCATGATGGCGTAGTTGCCGGCGCGGCGCAGCACCTGCACCACCACCAGCACCGCCAGCACCGGCGCCAGGCCCAGCACCAGGAATCCCGCGCCCAGCAGCAGCGGCACCAGTGCCAGGGTCCAGCCCAGCCCCAGCCATTTCACCAGGCGGCCGGTCAGCAGCACCTGGAAAACCAGCGTCAGGATGTTCACCGCCAGGTCGATGCCGGCAAACACCGCAGTGCGCTGCGCGGGATCGGAAAAACTGTCGCGCACAATCTGTGCCTGCTGGAAATAGAGGAAGGTCGCGAGGGTCGTGAACAGCAGCATCAGCACGCAGATGCCGAGCAGATAGGGCGAGCGCAGCACCAGGCGGATACCGCCAAAGACACTGCCACCAATCGCCTGTTCAGCGGCTGCCGGTGACGTCCCCGCGGCCCCCTGTCGGGAACGCCAGGCGGACAGACGCTCGATGCACACCAGCGCTACGCCCAGCAGGGCCGCCGAAACCGGCAGCAGCCGGGTCGGCCCCAGTGACTGTGCCAGCGCGGCGGTCAGCAACGGCCCGCAGATGGCCCCGCTGGTACCACCGGCGGCAATGACGCCGAACAGACGCCGGGCCTGTTCGTTGTTAAAGATATCGGCCATAAAACTCCAGAACACCGACACCACGAACAGGTTGAATACGCTCGCCCAGATGAAGAAGGCCCGCGCTATCCAGGCATGCGTGAGTTCCGACTGGAACAGCACGAAGAACACCAGCAGATTGGCGATGAAGAACCAGTAGACAATGGGCAACAAGCGGCGCCGCTCGAAACGCGACGAGACCCAGCCGAACAGCGGCACCGCCGCCAGCATCACCAGGAAGGTGCCGGTAAACAGCCACTGCAGGTTCTCCACCCCTCCGGCGATCCCCATTTCGTCACGCATCGGCCGGATGATGTAGTAGCTGCACAGCAGCGAGAAGAAATAGACGAAGGCCCAGGACAGCGCGGCCAGCTCACCCGGCTGCACGTCGACCAGGCGTCTCAGCCGGGTTGTCAGCTTGCCGGTTTGCTCACCTGCTGGCATGGATGATCAAACCCGGCCTGGATGCGTCTCAGACGCCAGGGATCCCGATGGGCCCGGGGAAATCAGGAACCAGGGAACAGCCCGTCACCATCAGTACCCACAGTGACAGGAACACACAGGTTATGCCGGATCGCAATGTCATACACTTCACTCCTCCAGTGGTGTTGTACTTTAGTCATACAGCAATCGGCCGCCCGGTACCGAGGCGGCAGCCCGGTGTTTAACATACGCCTGATGCACTTGTGGCCATAGCGTCTTTTCAATTGCGATAGCGTGATCGGCTCCACTATCTGCCTGCAGTACCCCTGCAGCAGCCCGGCTCTGTCCCGGTTGCCGCTACAGCACTCGAAGCGGTTACTGTTTCGCCTTGCGCCGGGTTTGCTGGTCGAGCATCTGCCTGATCTCAGGCAGCTGCGCACGCACCGCCCGCTCACCTGCGGCAATTGCTTCCGCTTGCTGGTCAAAACCGAGTAGTGAAATACCGCCGATGGCGGGTCGGATCAACACATCCGCCTCACCGGCCTCGGCTGCGACGACCGCCTCGGACATGATCAGCAGGGCCTGGTGCAGCACATCCCAGGTAGTTTCGAGCACGGTGTTGTGCACCGGCCGCTTGGAGACATCCACTGCGATCACCATATCAGCACCCAGTTCTCGTGCAATCCTGACCGGCAGCTGACTGACCAGCCCACCATCCACGTAGTCACGTCCATCGATGGTAACCGGCATAAAGATACCTGGCACACTGCTGGAGGCCCGCACCGCCATGCCCGTGTTGCCCTTGTTAAAGGCCACCGCCTGTCCGCTTTGCAGGTCCGCTGCCACCGCAACGAAAACCATGTCGAGCGCCTCGATAGGCCGGTTTCCCAGCTTGTCGTTGATCAATGCCTGGAGACGCTCGCCACCTATAAATCCGCGGTTCGGCAGGGTCCAGTCGGCCAGGTTCTTCATCTGCAGCTCAGCTGCCGCAGCAATCAGCGATTCACCACGAATACCGCCCGCATACAGCGCACCTGCCACACTGCCGGCGCTGGTGCCCACTACAATGTCTGCCCGGATACCGTTCTGCTCGAGCACATTCAGCACCCCGGCATGAGCGAACCCACGTGCCGCACCACCGCCCAGCGCGAAGGCCACCACCGGGCGATCCGCCATGACAATGCGCTTTAACTCAGCGGCGACCGGCGGGTTCTCCACCGGCAGTACAACCGGCATGCTGGCACATGCTGTCAGCAACAGGACCAGCAGCAGGAAAAAAGCACTTTTCTCGATATTAACGCGCCAGCTAGCCATACTCCCGGCGTGCCTTACTACGCAGGTAGCTACAGGCCGAGCTCGGGCTTGTCGAGCCCGCTGCGCAGCGACCTGAGGACCGCCTCCATCAGATCCACAATGTGTCCGCGCTCATGGGCAAGCGCCCGCTGGATAGCCTGCGCCAGGTCCCCGAACTGTGACTCGGTGACATATTCACGGGCCTCGCCAGCGAGGGAATCCCGGAAATCCTCGACGATCTGTCGCGCCAGTTCCTGGTGATGGTTTGTCATAGCTTGCTCCAAGCCAATGATATTTATAAATAAAATATAAAACCAGTCTGCATGACATGGCGGACGATTCGCCGAGCAGCAGAGTGGGTAATGCGAGTCGATTTCGCCATAATACGCCAGATATGGCACCCGCCGACAGCCAGCCAGCGGGGCCGGCTGCGGGCCAGTCCCCGGGACCCTGTCAGACCCGCAGCAGCCACGATTTTTCAGGCGCCGGGAAAAATTTCGCAGAAAATTAACGCCGCTCGTAGTAGACTCAGCCCAATCCGGCAATCTAGAATTGAGATTAACTACTTTAGAGATCCGAATGATTCGAAAGATTGTTGTCATTAACAGCAAGGGGGGGTGCGGCAAGACGACCTTGTCCACTAACCTGGCGAGCTATTATGCCTCTCACGGTTATCCGACCGCCCTGTTCGACTACGATCCGCAAGACTCTGCCACACGCTGGCTTGCGCAGCGGCCCGAAGATCTGACAGGGATCCACGGCGTCGCGGCGGCGCACCCCCCGGAAGAAAATATCACCCGCTCGTTCCAGTTGCGCGTGCCGCCCGGGACGCAACGCCTCATCCTGGATACACCGGCCTCACTGAAGCGCATGGAATTGATCGAGATCCTGCGCGACGCCTGGGCCATCATTGTGCCGATACTGCCCTCGACCATTGACTCCTGCGTGACCTCGGATTTCCTCAAGGACCTGGACAAGGAGTTGCGCCTGTATGCCCCCGATGCCTCGATCGCCATCGTGGCCAACCGGGTGCGGCGCAACACGCGTGCGTTCCAGACGCTGATGAAATTCCTCGAAGACAAAGGCATGCCGCCGGTGACCTGCCTGCGTGATTCGCAGAACTACGTGCAGGCCTCAGCTGACGGCATGGGCATCCACGAAATGAAGGCCAACTTCACGCGCGTGGACCGGGAGCACTGGCAAAGCCTGATCGACTGGCTGGAAGCAGAGCCGCTGCACTCGGACGCTGGTACCTGCGATGCCGAGAACCGCAGCATCGCCTGACCGCCTGCAGGGTCTGGCAAGGCACGCCGGCGTAATCTGCTACAGCTCGACCGCCATGTAGAAGAAAACGAAGCGGCCCCGCTCGATGACCACCTTGAGGGTCGCGCCGTGGCTCAGTCCATAATCCACATATCCCGGCACGGCACTGTCCTGGTGGCATTCACTGGCATGCTGCGGTGATTCGAAATCCCGGTCGCGGTCGTACCAGGCCAGCAGCATGGCGTCACCCAGGTGTTGCTGCGCGGCGCTGTCGGCCAGGGCCAGTGCCTCGCGATAATCGTCGACGGATTGCGGCGGGCTGATATCGATGACAGCCAGCCCCGTGTTATCGGGTTGCGACGGCAACGGGCAGCGTGGCGCTGAGGGATCTTGGGTCATGGGCTTCCTGCGACGGCTGTAGTCTGGATAGTACCCGATTTCCACCCCGGTGTGCCGTGCCGTCGGCTGCAGGCGCGCCGTATCAGGCGCTGGCTTCGAGGCCGGCCTCGCTGTACACCTCCACGCGGTTACGGCCGTTGTGCTTGGCGGTGTAGAGAGCCGTATCGGCCTCCTTGAGGAGTTTCTCGAAGTCGATATGGCGTCCCCCCTGGTGGATGCTGGACACCCCGAAACTGGCGCTGATTGCCAGGCCCGCGGGATGCAGTTCATGGATAAACTGGCAGAGGTGTTCGGCCTTGTAAATCGCGTTTTCCAGGTCACAGCGCGGCAGCAATATGATGAACTCCTCGCCGCCGAAACGAGCCACTACGTCCTCCTCCCGGCAACGCGATAGCAGCATGTCGCCTATTGCCGCAAGCACCCTGTCACCCATCGCATGGCCATGGCTGTCATTGATGTCCTTGAACTTATCCAGGTCCAGCATCAACAGGCTCAGCGATTCCCGGTGGCGGATGGAACTGCTGACATACTTTTGTGCAGTCTCTGCAAGGTAGGTCCTGTTATAGAGTCCGGTCAACTGGTCGGTAACGGCCAGTTTACGCAACTCGTCCTGCTGCGACCTGACCTGGTCAAACAGCTGTTTGCTGGTAATGAGATTCCCCAGGCGGGCCTTGAACTCGTCCTCGACAATGGGTTTCTCGATGTAGTCGTTGGCACCCGAACGCAGGATTTCAACGCGACGCGACATGTCCTCGTGACCGGAGACGGCCAGGACCGGGATTTCGCGCTTGTCGGCACCGGCTGAGCGTATGCCCCGCACCACGTTCAGCCCGCTCAACTCGCCCTCCAGCACAACGTCGGTAACCACCACGTCGTAGTCCTGTTTTCCGAAGGCCTCCAGGGCCGCCTCGCCGCTGCAGCAATGGTCCACTTCCAGGCCCATCTCATTGAGGGTGTTGATGGTCAACTGCGCCGTGGTCGGACTGTCCTCGACGTACAAAACCCGGCCGTTGTAGATCCTGCGCAGGCGGTTCACCAGGAAGGTGTAGGACTGCTGCAGCTCCTCGATACTGGTCTTGCGCATCACCTCTGTAACGCCGGCCCCGTAGGCCATCTTCAGTGTTGCCTCGGCGTCCTCCGAGGTCAGCAGCACAATCGGCACCAGGTGTGTCGCCTCATTGGTGCGCAGACGGCGGCACAACTCCAGGCCGTCCATGTCCGGCAAGTGCAGGTCGAGAGAGATCAGGTCGAATGTCTCGTTGCCCAGGGCTGCCAGGCCCTCCTCGGCCGATGACACCAGGTGCACATCCACCTCGAGGGCCTCAAGAACCAGCCCGATCATCTGCTGATGAATCTTGCTGTCTTCAATTACCAGTGCTTTCATCTGTCTTCTCCCTCTGCCCGGTTATCATTCCCGGTACGTATGTCTTCAAAATATATTCAGTGTCACGCCGACTGATCCCCCAGGTTTGCCGTGGAGCCTGATTGCCGGGCTGTCACCTCATTCAGGTAGGCTGCCATACCTTCCAGCCGTACAATGCGATCAACGGCGTCCAGGCTCAGCGCCGTCTCCGGCATGCCATAGACCACAGAACTATCCCTGTCCTGGACGATGGTATGACAGCCTGCCTGGCGCATGCGCAGCAGACCCTCGGCCCCGTCAACACCCATGCCGGTGAGCAACACGCCCAGGGCGCTGCCCGGACATGCCACTGCGACCGATTCCAGCAAGGGGGTACTGGAGGGACGGAAACGGTTGACCGGCTCGCCCTCGACGAGTTGCGCGACCAGCAACTGGCCGCGTCGGTTAACCTTCAGGTGACGTTCATCCGGCGCAAAATAGACCACTCCGGGGCGCAATTCCTCGCCGTCCCCGGCCAGTTTGAGTTCAAGCTGCGCCGACTGCTGCAGCCATTCGATCAGGCCGTTCATGTAGCCGGCAGAGATGTGCTGCACGATCACGACCGGGACCGTAAAATCCGCCGGCAGGCCCGGCAGGATCACCTCAAGTGCCTGCGGACCGCCGGTGGAACAGCCGATGGCAACCAGTCCCAGCGGTTTACGGGCAGCGCCGGTCGGCAGCGGCGGCAGCGGCCGGCCTGTCCGATTCGGCTGGCGGTTGATCCGGCGCAGAACGCGCAGGTCAGCCATGGCGCGCACGGTGTCGACCAGCTCCCAGCTGCTGTCCATGGGTACCTGCTCGCCCATGCTGCTGGGCTTTTCCAGGACCGCCAGCGCACCTTCCTCGAGGGCACGAAAGCTGATCTTCATTTCCTCGTCGTTGACATTGCTGGATACCACAACAATCGGGGTCGGCTGCTCCACCATGATGCGGCGGGTTGCCTCCAGACCGTCCATGACCGGCATGCGGATATCCATTGTGACCAGGTCGGGCTTGAGCTGCCGGGTGAGACGCACGGCCTCTTCCCCATTGCTGGCATGCCCGATCACTTCGATGTCGGGTTCGCGTTCCAGGATCGACCGGAGTATCAGGGCAATGGTCCCGGAATCATCAGCAATCAATACACGTATCATCTGTTATCGCAGTCCTGGTTTGTTGCAGCCGTCACAGCGGCATTCAGATAAAGCGCCGCACTACTTCCAGCAGTGCATGCGTTTCAAACTGGCCCTTGACGATATAGGCATCCGCGCCCACCTCGATGCCGCGTTGCTTCTCTGCATCGGCGGCCAGCGAAGAGACGATAATCACCGGTATAGCGGCCAGCTGCTCGCTTTGCTTAATGCGCTCCGTCAGTTCGAAGCCGTTCATTCTGGGCATCTCGATGTCCGATACCACCAGGTCAAAGGTCTGTTCCTGCAGGGTGTCCCAGGCCTGCTGCCCGTCGGTAGCCACGCTGACGTCGTACCCCTGGTATTCGAGGATGTTGCGCTCCAGGGTTCGGGTTGTTAACGAATCGTCCACAATAAGCACACGCGGAGCAGCCACCGCCGCCTCTTCCTTGGCGGGACTCAGCAGCGGAGTGCCGACCGTTGTGCTCAACGCCGTATCGATCAGGTCACCGGCATTGAGCACCATCATGATGTCGCCGCTGCCGGTCAGCGTGGCCCCGGTTATATTGCTGACCGAAACCAGCGGCCGTGTCAGCGGCTTGATGACGATTTCACGCTCCCCGATCACCTCGTCGACCACGAAGGCCACCATGCGCCATCCCTTCGAGACCACCACGACCGGCAGACGCGTCAGATCGGTATACTCGTCGCCTTCAAGTCCGAGAGTGGCACCCAGCTCGCGCAGCGGCACCGGGCGCTTGTTGACCAGGATCACCTGACCGGCCGCCACCTCGACGATTTGCTCGGGCAACAGGTCGAGGATGCGTTCGACCGAGACACTGGACACCACGAACTTCTGTTGCCCTACCCGGACCTGCAGCCCGCGTTCCGTTGTCAGGGTAAGCGGCATACGCAATTCAAAACGGGCGCCCCGGCCCGGCTCGGACTCGAGTAACACGCGGCCCTTCAAATCGACCAGGTTCTCGTACACGACATCCAGGCCAACCCCGCGACCGGACACCGTGCTCACCGACTCCCGGCTGGAGAAGCCGGGGCGAAAAACCAGGTCCAGCAGTTCCCTGTCAGTCAGGCTTTCCAGCTCAGCCGGCTTGATGAGTTGTTTTCTGACCGCTGCCTGGCCGATGTGACGGGGATCAATACCGGCACCGTCATCGCGCACGCTGATGATGATTTCACCGCCCTCGCAACGCACCTCGATGAAAATATTGCCCTCCTCCTGCTTGCCCGACTTGCGCCGCTCCGCAGGTGTCTCGATACCATGGTCGATGGCATTGCGCAGCAGGTGCACCAGCGGATCACGCACACCCTCCAGCACCACCCGGTCCATCTCGACGTCATCACCCGAGATAGTCAGGGTGACCGACTTGCCCAGTTCGCGTGCCAGGTCACGCATCGGCCGCAGCAACGGTCGAAGCACGGTGGCCACGGGTACCAGGCGCAGCATGCGCATTTCAGACTGCAATGACGACGACACCAGACCCACACGGTTATGCGTGGCGCGCATCTGCTTATGCATCTGCAATGTGGCCCTGCCCAGCACGGCAAGCGTCTCCCTGCTGCTGGCGAGCAGCTGCCGCAGTTCCTCGGGCAGCGCGGCCTGGTTCTGCATCCTCAGGCACTGCGAGTTTGACCAGGTCCGTGACAGGGCATTAAGTCCACCCAGTAGCTCCTGTGTGCCACGGAACTGTTCCTGCAGTCCGATCTTGGCAACCTGCAACTCCTCGGCCAGGCCCGACACCCGGTCAAGCTTGTCCGTTGTCACCCGGATCACCTCCACGCCACCCGGGGAGTCATCCCTGTCCCGGGCGGATGTTGCGGCCTGCGATTCATCCTGCGGCAGGGCCGCGCGTGCAGCAACGCGAGCAGCGGACTCAGCAGGTCTCGCGGGGGCATCCGGCTCCGGTACCCGTACGGGACCCGGTTTCGATTCCGGCTGCGGCTGCGGTTCCGATTCCGGTTCATTTCCCGGCGCAGTTGGCTGACAGGACGTCTGCTCCAGGCGCTCCAGCAAGTACGGCATATCGAAATCGGCCGCGATACCTGCGTCATACGCCTTCATGGCCTGCCCGGTCTTGTCAATGGCCTCGAGACAGAGGTCGATCACGCCGGCAGTCGGGGGCGTGTTGCTCTCCTTCAGGGCACTGAGCAGCGATTCCAGTTGATGTGTAATTTCAGCCACGTCGGCAATCCCGACACCGCGCGCGGCGCCCTTGATATTGTGTGCCGCACGAAATATCTGCTTGAGTATTTCCTGGCGGACATCGGCCTGCGGATGCTTCTCCAGGCGCAGCAGGCCCTCGGTAATGGCCTGCAGCTGGTCATCGAGCTCCACCCGGAAGGTCTCAAGCAACTGCTCCATCAGTTTCGGATCGATATCCATAATCAGTTCCACTGCCTCACGCAACGAGCGCCATGGTTAATAACAATGACATGCAATGACGCGCTAGAGCTTGTAGGCATTGGCACTCTCGCGCAGCTGGTTGGCCACCCGACCCAGGTCCTCGGCCGCTTCCCGCGTCTGCTGGGTGGCGCCGACGAACTGCGATGTCGCGCTGTTGATATCGCTCATTGCGGTGGTGATCTGGTCGATGCCGGTCGCCTCCTGGCGGACCGAAGCAGCGATCTGCTGGCTCGCCAGGGCGCTCTCCTTGATCACCTCGGTCAGCTTGCGCACGGTCGTGCCTGCCTTGTCGACCAGGCCCATGCCTTCATCCACACCCTTGCTGCCCTCTTCCGTCACCATGACCGCCTTGTCGGTGGCATGCTGGATCTCCTGCAGAATGGTGTTAACCTGCTCGGTCGCCTGCTGCGACTGTTCCGCCAGGTTCTTCACCTCGGCCGCCACCACCGCGAAGCCCTTGCCGGCATCGCCGGCCTTGGCGGCCTCGATCGAGGCATTCAGCGCCAGCATCTTCAACTGGTGTGCCAGGTTGCTCACGGTACCGGTGATTTCACCGATCTGCTGGGTCTGTTCACTCAGTGCCAGGATGTTCTCGGCAATACCTTCGACCTTTTCCCGGATCGATTTCATGCCGGAAATCGTCTGCTCGACGGCCTCCACACCTTTCTCGCCTTCCTTGCGCGTGCGCTCCGCCGTGGAACCCAGCTCCTCGGCTTTTTCCCGCGTCTGTATGGAGATGGCCCGGATTTCTTCGAGCGTTGTAGTCGCCTCGTTGACTGCTGCGGCCTGCTCCGAGGCACCGGAGGACTGGACACTGACGGTACCCAGCATCTGGTTCAGGGTGGCCGACATGCTGTTGCTGGCCTCACTCGTTTGACGCGCCATGGCGGCTAGGCCCTGCGTCATCGTGTTGAGATGGGCCCCCAGCTGGCCCAGGTCATCGTCGCCGCTAACCTCGATGGTCTGGGACAGGTTGCCGGTGGCCACCCCCTCGATGAAATCGCGGTAGCTGGCCACCGTCTTCTCGATATCGCCCTTGGACAGGGACACGCTCTTCAGGTCCATCATGACGGCGTTGATATAGGTATCGATGGCCAGCTGCGCGTCAAAGGTCAGGATCTTGTTCACGGCCATCACCACCTTCATCGCCTTGCCGGTATTGAAGCGGTATTTCTTGTGGATCAGCGGGAAAATCAGCTGCGAGTAGACACTGTAACTCCCCAGGTACCAGCGCGGCGTCAGCCCGATCTTGTTGTGCACGATCCCGATCTTCAGCCGGCGCTCCACGTAGTCACTGCCGTACTCACCGTCGAACAGTTCCAGCAGGTACTGCTTCTGGGCAGCCTTCAGACGATCGATCGACGAGCCCGCATCGCGGATAATCGAGATCAGTTCGTTGTAGCGCTCGATATTGTGGTAGAAACCATCGACGATAAAATCGGCGTGTTCCTGTATCAGCGGCTTCAGTTCGCGCAGCAGCCGGATATCCTCCGTACCAAAATCGATGAATGCCTTGCGGGACTGCTGCTCCGCATGGTCAATCCCCATGTGCCGTATCAGTTCGCTGCCCTGTTCCAGTATGTTTGCTGCCATCACTTGTCTCCTGATTTCGAGTCAGCTTGCGCCAACCGGTTTACTCACATTCAGTACCGGGTCGCCGAACAATGACTCCATATCCAGTATGGCGACCCGTCCCCTGTAGATTCCGCGTACATGCTGAAGGTCGCGTATCCCCCTGGTCGGCGACACTGTGTCGAGTTCGCTGGTTACGTACTCGTCATTGCCGATGACCGCGTTCACCAGTATCCCCGCCTGCATCCCCTGCGCCCGTACCACGATAATGAGCGCGTCTTCTGCGTATTCCTCGTCACGCGCCGGCCGGAAGAATTCCTTCAGGTCAAGCACCGTTAATATTTCACCGCGCCGGTTCCTCACCCCCAGTACAAATCCGGGTGCACCCGGGACAGGACAAATTCTGCCGGCATCCATGATCTCTTCAACATGCGTATAGGGGATCCCGTAATGTTCCTGCGCACCCAGCCGGAAGCGGATATAGGGCTCCTGCACCCGCAACGGCCCATCCGCGGCCTCTGACGTCGCAAACAGTGCAGCCCGGTCACGCAGCAGCCTGCGGGCCTGGGCGGATTCCGGCATCCAGGTCGCCTGCAGCTCAACCGCTTCTGGCAGCTCCGCTGCATCCGTCTTGTTTGATTGCTTGCCACTCATTGCAACTGCTCCGTAACGGTGCTGCCGTAAATCTCGATTTCCTTGCGCAGCACGTCCGCCATCCGCCGATAGGTCATTTCGGGTGCACCGTGGATAGCGTGTTCCGGATCACCCGTCTCGGCGACCTGCAGGGCATTCATCAGGCTTTTCACGCCCTGTTCGCGGCGGCCCTGGCGCAGTTGCAGCAGGCCCAACTGGTAGTGCGCCTCAAGAAATCGGGGATCGATATACAATGACTTGCGCATGCCAGACTCTGCTGCGCCGAGGTCATTGCGTTCAATCAGGACCAGGGCATTCAGAAAATGGGCATGCTTTTCCATCGGCTCCAGCGCCACGGCCTTGTGTGACAGTTGCTGCGCCTCCTCGAGCCGTCCCAGGCTGGCAAGGGCACTGGCCTTGTGCAGCAGCACGGCGGCGTTTTCACCCTGCGTTGCGATGTAGCGGTCTGCCACCACCAGGCACTCGGCCATACGCTGCTGCTGTACCAGGCGGGCAACCGTCTCAATACTGTTTGTATCACCCGGCGTTGCAGCATCCTGTGCTGCCTCATCATGGGGTGCGTGTTCCGGCACATAATCTGCGTCGGTGATGTCGTCTAACGCTCCGGACTCCGGTTCGTGTATAACGACGACCGGACCCGTTGGCATGCGCCGGTAATAAAAAACACCCCCGGCCTGTTTCAGTTCCAGCCCTTCGATGTCGGTATTGACCAGATCGGCCCCGCCCAGCATCAGTACTCCCCCGGGTGCCAGGCAGCGGGCGAACTTTTTCATCACGGCCGCGACCGTGGCGGCATCGAAATAGATAAAGACATTGCGGCACAGGATAAGGTCCATCGAATGCAGGCCGCCGGCGATCATGGGGAATTCATCTTCCACCAGGTTCAGGTAGGAGAAATTCACCATGGCGCGGATTTCATCATTCAGCTGGTATTCATTATCCTCACGCTTGAAATAGCGCTCGTACATCGTCTCGGGCGTGGCGCGGAATGACCATGTGCTGTAACGGGCCGCGACGGCGGCGGAGAGGGCCTCGACATTGATATCGGTCGCATGCAACTGCAGGTTCCAGCGCGCAGCGTTCGGAAGCGTTTCGCGCAGCATGATCGCCAGGGAATAGATCTCCTGGCCATGCGAGCAACCGGCGCTCCAGATGCGGATTGAACCGGGCTGGCCCTTTTTCCGTGCCATGTGTTGCGGCAACCAGCCCGTGCGCAGGAACTCCATCTGGATCTTGTCCCGGAAAAAGTAACTCTCCCCGACAGTGACATTGGCAATCAGGAATTCCAGTTCCTCGCTGTCAGGACTGCATTCACGGAGTCGCAGAATATAGTCGTCGGCCTGCGCATAACCGAAACGGGCGACCGCACGCTGCAGTGTGGCGCGCAGGTTGTCACGCTGGTGCTCCTGGATGACGATACCGGTATGCGTACGCAGGTAAACG
>JAOTTU010000113.1 GCA_029864225.1 Gammaproteobacteria bacterium
GGCGGACACTGCAGCACCCTGAAACCGCTGGCATGAGCCGTTTCCGCGCCTATCGGGTCCATGAACGCAAGGGGGCCATCACTGCACGTCTGGAGAACCTCGCGATCGATGACCTCGCGCCGGGTGATGTCACCTTGCGTGCCCACTATTCCAGTGTGAACTACAAGGACGCCCTTGCCGCGACCGGGAAGGGCAGGATCATGCGGCGCTTCCCGCTGGTTGCCGGGATTGACGTTGCCGGGGTGGTGAGCGCTTCGAGCGATACCCGCTTCAGGCCCGGGGATGAGGTGCTGGTGACGGGTTGCGGGCTGGGTGAAGACCACGATGGCGGCTTCTCCGAAGTGGTGCGCGTACCAGGCGACTGGGTGGTGCCCTTGCCCGACGGCCTGTCGCTGTTCGAGGCCATGGCCATCGGGACGGCCGGGTTTACCGCGGCCCTGGCTATCGATCGCATGGAGCAGAATGGTCAGCAGCCGGACCAGGGCGCGGTCGTGGTCACGGGTGCCAGTGGCGGGGTGGGCAGTTTTGCCGTCGACCTGCTGAGTGCCTGCGGCTACCCGGTGGTCGCCCTGACCGGCAAGCCCGATGTCGCTGACTATCTCAAGGAACTGGGCGCGGGCACGGTGCTTGACCGCCGCACCCTTGACCCGGGAGAGCGGCCACTGGAGAAGGCCCAGTGGGGTGGTGCCATCGACACCCTGGGCGGAGCGGTGCTGACCTGGTTGACGCGCACGCTCAGGCCCTGGGGTACGATTGCCTGTATCGGCATGGCCGGCGGGACCGAGCTCAATACCACCGTTATGCCTTTTATCCTGCGTGGCATCAGTGTGCTGGGCATCACCTCGGCCGATTGTCCCATGAAGCGCCGCCGCCGGCTCTGGCAGCGCCTGGCCTCCGATCTCAGGCCCCAGCATCTGCGGGAGATTGTGTCCGAGATCGTGACCCTGGAGGAACTGTCCGGGGTGTTCGAGCGGTTGCTCGTAGACCGACACCGGGGCAGGACCGTCCTGCGGATTGCCGGCAACGATTGATGGCGCCATGCCCGCGCTAAGGCGGTCGGCCGACGAGTATGGCGGATACCGATTCCGGCGCGCGGTCTTCAGCGTCGTGTGCTTCATTGGCGTGCTCTGGGCGATCGAACTGGCCAATAACGCCTTCCATCTGCGTCTCGCCCATTTCGGCATTTACCCGCGGGAGCCGGCTGGCCTATGGGGAGTGTTATTCGCCCCGCTGATACATGGCACCTGGGGGCATCTGATCTCCAACAGTATCTCGCTTGCGGTGCTGGGGGTCGCACTGCTGTATGGCTACCCGCGTTCCAGGGGCTACGTGTTGCTGCTGATCTATCTGGGATCGGGCCTGGGTGTGTGGCTGTTCGCTCGCAGCAGTTTTCATATCGGTTCCAGCGGATTGACGCACGGCATCATGTTCTTCATCTTCGTCAGCGGCATCCTGCGCCGGGACAAGTTGTCCATTGCGCTGGCAATGATCGTATTTTTTCTCTACGGGGGAATGATCTGGACCATCTTCCCGAACGAACCGGACGTGTCCTATGAAAGCCATTTCTTCGGTGCGCTGATGGGGTTGATCGCGGCCTTCCTGTTCAGGAACCTGGACCCGGTGCTGCCGGTCAAGTCCTATGAATGGGAGGGTGAGAATGTCGAATGGTCCGATGAATCCGATGACGATCAATGGCATAGCGGTGAGGGCGACGGCGACAGGCGGTAGCGGGAGATGTGCCCGGGCGGTAGCTGCTAGACCGGGCAACACGGGTCGATTTCAGCCCATGGGGTTGTTTGCTGCCCGGGGTCAGTGTTCCGGTGAGCGCAATTCCAGAACGCGCAGGACGGTGCGCAGCTCTGTCTTCGACAGTATAAGTCCGTAATCGGACTGTAGGCGCCGGGCGGTCTCCTCCGGTCCCCGGGGGAGGGGGTCCATGTGTTCAATGAACCCGGTGATATCCTCGATCAGTGCCCACGGGTAGATCATCCAGCGCCACTTGATCACCTTGCGGCCGATGTAATCGGGGCGGTAGCTGGCGGTGGTCTTGTGCAGCAGGACCGCGGTCCTGATCTCCAGCGGTTCGAAACCTGCCAAGTGCCTGATGGCTACCTCGTAGGTGTCGCCGGTGTCGGAGACATCATCGACGATCAACACGCGCTTGCCGGTGATATCCGTGCACAGCGAGTCCGTCACCTCGGCGAGCGGCTGCTTGCGGGCGCCACTGGCGTAGTGCACCACGCGAATGCTGGTCAGGGCATAGACATCGAGAAAGTCGCACAGGATCCGTGCCGGCACGTAGCCGCCGCGTGCGATGCCGACGATGACATCGGGCTGGAAACCGGAATCCAGGATGGCGAAGGCAAGCTGGCTCGCCAGCTGGTACATACGCTGCCAGGAGATCAGTTCGCAACGTAGTTCTTCAGCCGGCATGGACAGTGTTGCCCGTATCAGTCACTTTCGATGCCCTGAAGGTTGCGCCTACGGTTGTGCGTGCGGTTCTGTAATGTGTCGTAGCAACGCACTCGGGCGCATGGAAACCGCTTGTTTTCATGATGTCCAGCAGCTCCTGTTTGTCCAGGGTGCCGGCTACGCAGTCGGCCCATGAGTCATTATCGCAACTGTGGACCTGTTCACACGGCTCGTCCCTGATCATGTCGGCAATAGACAGGCGGCCACCCGGGCGCAGGATGCGCCAGGCTTCTTCGAACACCTTTTGCTTGGAGCCGGCCAGGTTGATGGCGCCATTTGAAATAATAATGTCAACGCTGTTGTCCGGCAGCGGCAACTGTTCGATGGAGGCCTCGTGGACAATGATATTTTCCAGTTTGGCCTGGATTGCGTGCAGTCTGGCCAGCTGGACCATTGCGGGGGTTATGTCCACGCCGATTACGGTGCCTTGTGCGCCAACCAGCAGCGCGGCCACGCACAGGTCAACGCCGGCACCACATCCCAGGTCCAGGACGGTTGCGCCTGCCCTGAATGCGCACGCTGTGAAGGGGTTGCCGACCGCGGCGCAGTAGTCCCACAGCTGTGCGGGCAGGTGGGCGATCCAGGTTTCGTTGTAGCCATGGTTCAGAGCGTTCTGCCGGCCTTTTTCCCAGCCAAAATCCCTGGCGGGATTGTTGGCCAGTGCCGTGTATAACTCGATGACCTGTTGATCGTGGGTGCAGGATGATTCACTCATGGTCAAGGTCTATGATGCGGACCCGCTAAACGGCCTGACTGTCCAGTTTATCGACAAGGTGGACGATATGGGCGGGGCTGTTCACCCAGAAACCCTTGAAGCCGGCAGGCAGGGGCTCGATATTATCGCACCTGTCGATTTTATGACGCTCCAGATAAGCGGCCGCTGCTTCGGTATCGTCGGTTTGTATTTCCAGCCATACTTCTGCCCGATCGATGGATGATGCCCGGTCGATCCAGAGGATCTTGCCGCCGAATTTGAAGCTGGCGCTGTCCAGTGGTTGCCGTGATGTTGGCTGGTTCTGTTCCAGGCCAAGGATATCCCGGTAGAATGCCACGGTTTGTTCGAATTGATGGGATGGTACCTTGATGGCGATATTCGCGCCGGGCTCGAATCTCGGTTTCATCTCCAGTCCCCGTTACTTAGCGTGACCGACTGCACCCGCAAAGACAGTAAACGTATCAGTGGTTATTATCAATGCACCGACGGCTGCCGATCATTCCCGCACTGTCATTAACTTCAGCATGCAACAGGAAACACTGCCTGATTACCTGCGTCCCGGCCTGACCATCGTTTCCATTGGCCTGAATCCCTCGTTGCCCTCGGTGCGTGCGGGTTTCTATTTTGCCAATCCGCGCAACCGTTTCTGGCGGGCCCTTGATGGCAGTGGCCTGGTGCCGGAACCGCTGGTCCCTGGCGTGGCGGCCACGGCCTGGCTGTTCGAGAAGTGCGCGATCGGCTTTACCGACGTGGTAAAGCGGCCGACGGCCGGCGGCAGGGACCTGCGGGCAGCCGATTTCCGGGAGGGGGCGCCGCTGCTGCGGGCAAAACTCGAGGACAGCGGGCCCCTGATTGCCTGGTTTCATGGCAAGCAGGCCTACGGCAATTACCTGCGCTATGCCGGCATCGGCACACGGGGCCGGGTCGAGTGGGGCACACAGGATATTCGAATAGGCGCCAGCCAGGTATTTGTGACGCCCAACCCCAGTCCGGCCAATGCGGTGTTCTCGCTGCAGGATCTGATCGGGCATTACCGGCGGCTGAAGGATCTGCGTGACCGGTTGGCGAATTCGGACTGAGTTTTTACTGGCGGCAGGGTTTTTCCCGTGATCTATACTTTCCTTTGAAACTTTCAATGGAGGGTTCAATCATGACTATTGCGTCTACTGTCTCAGACTACCTGGCCGAGCATGATGTTGCCTATGATGTCCTGACGCACCCGCATTCCAGCTCCAGTGGAGAAAGCGCGGAGGTCTCCCATATCCCCGGTATCCGCCTCGCGAAGCCTGTCGTCCTGGAGGACGATCAGGGCTATGTCATGGTGGTTGTGCCGGCAAGCCAGCGCGTCGATCTCGGGGAGTTGCACCGGCAACTCAACAGGAACCTGGGTCTGGCGACGGAGGACGAACTGGGACGCCTGTTCAGTGATTGTGAAATCGGTGCGCTGCCGGCGCTGGGTACCGCCTATGGCATGGAAACACTGGTGGACGATGCACTGGCGGAACAGCCGGACATCTATTTCGAGGC
Source organism: Gammaproteobacteria bacterium (assembly GCA_029864225.1). GTDB lineage: Bacteria > Pseudomonadota > Gammaproteobacteria > UBA9214 > UBA9214 > CAMYJZ01. The sequence goes on from JAOTTU010000113.1 coordinate 4,715, forward strand.
CGGTGATCACGAGCAACTGATTCATGTCTCTGCCGAGGTGTTTGAAGCCCTGCTGGGCGAAGGCATCCGGCACGGCCGTTTCAGTCATTAACTACACCAGGCCTGCACGCTCCCGCATCTGCCGGGGTCTACAGCAGGCCGTCCTGCGGTAAGCACCCGGCGATGGCCATCCCAGAAGACGGTCTCAATGCGCCGCGCAGTGTCGTGAATTTGACGGACTGATGCCTTTGGCTGGCCGCTCAGGGCCACCCAGGAGTCCGCCAGGGTATGAATCCGCTCCGGGTCCTCCCCGTCCGTGTCGGGCAGTAGCAATAGTGCCTTCGCCCCATGCGGTACAACTGTTCCATATTATTGAAAATAAAGCCTATTAATCAATTTTCTTGTTGGGCCTTATGTCTATTAGGTGTCGTCCGGATCCCGGCTTCGGCAATACCGGATTCAGAGCGGTTTCTCCCGTGGCGCTGAAGACTGCGCACAGCCTGGGGCTGCAGCTGGCCAGCGGCGCGCCGAGCGACTGGCGTACTTTTTGCCGGTCACCCGCACCCGGGTCCAGGGGCGGCGTGGCCGGGGTTGCCCGAAATAAACGCCCTCCAAACGGGGAGTTATTGGCGGGGGAGCCACGTATGTGCCTGGGGTCCGGGATCCGGGGTTTCATTGTCCGGAAGCTGCGCATTTGTGTTGACAGCCATAGGCGCCTGCAACACAATAGCGGGCTTGCATTTTTGGAGGGGTTCCCGAGTGGTCAAAGGGATCAGACTGTAAATCTGACGGCTCAGCCTTCGGAGGTTCAAATCCTCCCCCCTCCACCAAAATGGACAAGGGATGCCGTTGGCCAGAGCGGTGATTCCGGGGTTGTGATCTTGGCTTGCGGGTGTAGTTCAACGGTAGAACCTCAGCCTTCCAAGCTGATGACGTGGGTTCGATTCCCATCACCCGCTCCAAATCAAATGGGGACAGGCCCCGATTTTTGCCGGTTCGTGTTGAAACAGGGGTAATGATTGGGGCCTGTCCCCATTTGATTTTGCCCATATAGCTCAGTCGGTAGAGCACTTCCTTGGTAAGGAAGAGGTCACCGGTTCAAATCCGGTTATGGGCTCCAGAGTCTGGTTTGATAGTTATTAATTAGAGTAAACGCATATCCACGCAAGGGGAGACTGGCGCAATGTCCAAGGAAAAATTTGAGCGAACGAAGCCGCATGTAAACGTGGGAACGATAGGTCACGTGGACCATGGCAAGACGACGTTGACGGCGGCGATCACGAAGGTGATGGCCGAGCAGCAGGGCGGTGAGTTCAAGGCGTATGATCAGATTGACAATGCGCCGGAGGAGCGT
>JAOTTU010000114.1 GCA_029864225.1 Gammaproteobacteria bacterium
GATGAATTTCAGATAAACCCCTACAGGGTTGATTTCGAAATCACCGAGAATGTGGCCATGCAGAATCTGGATACTGCGATCGTGACCCTGGAAAAGCTCAAGAAACTGGGGATCTCCATCTCGCTGGATGACTTCGGCACCGGCTATTCATCGCTCAGTCACCTGCACAACCTGCCGATCGACACCATAAAGATCGGCCAGTCGTTTGTGAGAAACATCCCCGACAACATGGGCGATATGTCGATTGCACAGGCCATCATTGCCATGGCCAACAGCCTGGACCTGTCACTCATCGCGGAAGGCGTGGAGAACATCAAGCAAATGAACTTCTTCAGGCAGCAAGGCGTCCACGTGATACAGGGACACCTCATCAGCATGCCTGTACCGGAGGATCAACTTATGGAAATGCTGAAGACCCGCAGCGCCCGCTTCCCGCTGAACATCGTCAAATAGCCAGACGCCCGGTTCTACTTGAAGATCTGTTGTCTGGCTGCCCGGCCCCTGGTTTCCGGTGACACAGCCTCCGGTACCAGGGCGGGTCTGGCAACCGGGCTCTGCAGCACCGGACTGTTGTAGTACTGCGGGTACGCCACCGCGCCAAAACCCACAGGCGGGGGTGGCTGTGAATAATGACGGTTGCGATGCTTGCTGCCGGAACCCGCCCCGACCGAGAAGCAGAAGAAGGCCTGCACAAGCGCTGACCAGGTCAAGGAGAATATCACCAGCACCGCCATGGACAGCATGTTCGCCTTCAGATTCATGCCTGGGTCTACATCAGCTTATAGGGTTCTTCGTCACCGAGATTGAGTAGCTGGCCCACAATTCCCAGGGCCTCGGTGGCGAATGTATCGAGGTCATGCCAGGCGCTCGACGAACCGATAACCTCGGCACCATCCTGCATGACAATACGCATATTATAGTCAGTACCTGCCTTCTCTGCCGGGTGATCCTGCTCCGCGGTGATGTAGACCCCCGGCTGAGTATCGGCCCCCTTGATAACCGCCGCGATATAGCGATAGTCCTTGCCGTCGTTGCTTTCGATGTCCCCGAGTATGGCCACGGTAAATTCACCGAATTTATAGCGCCGCTTGGGTATCGCGGTAACGATTCCTGGCCTGTGCATGCCTGTCACACCTTGTGCCTGCTGATAATAATTATGATGATTACCCATCCACCGGCAAGGTGCAATCCGGCCGGCCGTCATCTACACTCCGGATCAGGAGCAATTACCTGTATATAAACCGGAAGTTGCCAGCATGAGTGAACTCATCTGCCCGTTCAGCGCCACCCTGGTCCAGGAGGATTTCGGTTGCCCCAAGGCCAATCCGATCGTACGCCGGGGCGGCGCGGAGATCGCCTGCACAACGGAGCAGGCTCACACACGCTGCAAGCACCTGTTCCAGAAATTGAAGGATGCTGCACTACCGGAATTCGGTGTGGAGGATGATTTGCTGAAGATGCCGCACAGCGTCTTGGTCAAGGTCCAGTACGGCGGCCTGCTCGGCCTGCAACGCAGCATGGATCCATCCACCGGGCCAGCGTTGGCCGTTGACGCCATCGACAGCCTAGTGGCCGCCGCGATCGAAAGGTTCGGCTCCGTTGACGCCATCCCCTGTGCAGATTTCTGCGACACCATCGTCAACTACAAGCTGCCCGGGCGCCGCAAGCGAAGCAAGCAATAAAACAACCAGGGAAGGCCTGATTACCGCAGCTTGCGTCATTCCGGCGCAGGCCGGAATCCAGTCACTGCCTGATGACCAACCACTGGATTCCGGGTCTCCGCTACGCTCCGCCCGGAATGACGGCTTGATCAGCCATACAGGGTGCGTTATACGCACCGTGCGCCCCTGACGCGGTTTCAGTCCGTGCGCTCAGATTCCCGCCAGGCAAATGAACAATCGAGATGGGTGCGAACGGTAATCAGGCCGCTCAGCCCATCCTCGATCATGATATCCAGGGGGCGGCGGCGTCTGAGCCGCTTGCAAGGCTGCTTCAGCCATAGCAGACCGATACTGGCATTGCGCGGGAAGGTGGTGCGCAGGGCATCGGCAATGCCCAGCAGGTGTTCAACCCGTTTCAGCACATCCGGGTCGTCCGGCAGAGGGGTGTCTTCGTGATAGCGACGCAGCATTCGGCTGGGTGTTCCGTCGGGCAGGGCCAGTATATTCACCTGGTCGGAGGGCTTGATACCCCAGCCATCCAGCATGTTGACCACCATGCGGCCCAAATCCACCCGGTCATCTTGCGTCAGTCCCGCCATGAGAAAAACATCCTGAATCAGCCAATCTTAATTGATTACAGGACGCATTCTAGCATGGCGGTGGGTCTGATATTCGGCAACTACCTGTACAGGACGGCGTTGCTGACCCAAAAACCCTTTATAATTTCCTCTTATTCACCACTACAATTCCGATGTCGTCACTGACCCTCCTGTTCTGCATTGTTATCCTGGTCTGGTTCTGGCTGGCCAGTCTGAATTGCCGGGACATCGCCATCCGAACCGGGCGTGCCTCCTGTGCACACCAGGGATTGCAGTTTCTCGACGACACGGTTTCACTGAGGAATCTCAGGCCCTACTACAGAAACGTCGATGATCTCGGTATCAGGCGCACCTATGTCTTTGACTACAGTGGCGACGGGATCTCGCGCCAGACCGGATGTATTGTGCTCCACAATACGCGCGTGACCAGTGTCGTATTCGAGGCAAGTCGCAATGAACGACACGATCAGGCGCTTTAAAATGGAACTCGAACGTGACGCCAGGGACTACCGGTATGTCGAACGCCCCGGGGCCGGGCATGCACATATCCAGTTTACGGGCACCTTTCAGGGGAATGAGGTGATATGGGATGCCGTGATCGTCACCCTGGCCCAAGACTACCGTGAACGATATCCGGGCGGGGAACATCCCGGTGCGGAGTTCTCACTGCCCCAGTTCATCGAGGTGGGTGCAGCGACAGACGCCATGCGGCAACTCAAAGCGGGACTGAATGTACCACGCATCGATGAGGCGACACTGCGCAAAACCATCATCATGATCAGGAATTACAAGCGGCTTCACCTCGGCCGGCATGAATTCGAGCCGGCTTGGAAACCGGCCTAACGACATTGTTATAATAGTCTGAACGTCACAGCCAGCACCCCCTTTATAGCAACGGACCAACATCATGCCCTACTACTACATATACAAGATCACACCCGGTGAAACGGAAACCGCCAAGTCTCTCGAACTAATCAGGGAATACGAAAAATACCAGGATGCCAAGAAGGATGTGAGGGCGCTGCGGGCTGAACAACCGGCAGACAGTAATCATCAATACAAGATCATCTTTGCGGAAAATCAGGCCGAAGCCGAGCACCAGCTGCTTGAACACCGTGAACAGCCCATCGTCAAGGAATGGGAAAAATAACCATGGCCAACTGCTCTGGCACACTTGTCTGATGCCGGTTTAAGTATGGAAGAGAAGGAATTCAGGGCCACCTACCACGCCATCAATCAACGGCGTTGCGTGTTCGAGAAGGCCATCAGCGCCCGCTGCTGCGCCTGCGCACAGTCCGTGCGCTTCTGCCTGGCAGACCGTGAAGGCGTTGCCTGCAAGTCGGAAGCCGGCAATGAAATGTGTACCGTGCTGCTCAACACGCTACGCCGTAATGCGCGCTTCTCCCTGCACCTCACGCACGCCGATGGCCCCCTGCCACATGCCAAGGAAATCCGCGTACAAGTCGGCGGCCTGCTGGGACTGCAGCAGTTGATTGATCCTGGCAGCGACATTCAGGAGAGGGTGACTAATATCTATGCCCTGACCAAGACGGCGTTCGCGCGCTATGAACGCCTGCAGGGTCTTCCCCTGGACCGGATCATGCAGGCCATTGTCAGTTTCCAGGGTCGCAGGAAATCCAACCGCCCCCTCAAACCCTCTTCCTGAGACACCGATCACAGACCCGGGCCGCCGTTGGCGTTTCCATAGAGTATATGGATTCCCGGGATGCCTTATGAAAAGAATCATCGCACTAACTGCCGTGTTCGCCATGCTGGCAGCACCCTTGTGTACGGCCGAATCCGGTCCGGACACGGGCCTCGTCAAGCGTGCAAATTTTTCCAGCGATATCCATGAGCGCGAGCCCGTGGACAACCTGACGGAACTGGTCGGAAATACCGAGCAGGTCTATTTCTTTACCGAGCTCAGGGACCTGGCTGGCCAGGTTGTCGTGCACAGCTGGGAATACCAGGGCGAGTCTGTGGCCGAGGTGCGTTTCAAGGTGTCCGGGCCACGCTGGCGCGTCTGGTCAAGCAAGACCCTGACACCTGACAGGCACGGCACCTGGACGGTGCTGGTCCTGAATGCGGCAGGTGAAATACTGGCCGAGAAGGCCCTCGATTATAATCCCCGTGATCCGGCCCTCTGACCGACCTGCCCTCCAGCGCTCAATCTATCCAGCGAATCTCCCGGGCCGTGATGCTGCCGATGACGGTATCGCGCAGGGAGGCCGGCATGACCGAGCGGGTATCGGATTCGGGTATCCTGCCCCCCATGATTTCTGCCTTTAACTGGGGATACAAGGGCCCGCGCTCCGGTTCGGCATAGCCGCCAGGATAAGCGGGCTGATTGGTATCCGGGTTGTACTTGTCTGTCGCACCCAGCGTGTGCAGCAGTTCATGGGCAATCACCACGTTTGTTCTTGTGGTATAAGCCTGGCTGGCGTAGGCATTGACCACGCCAACCAGCCCCTTCTGCAGGCCCAGTGAGTGGGCCAGCTGGCTGCGCCACTGCGAATCGTAGAACTTGACGAAGATACGGATATCCGCGGGTGGGCCATCATAGCGCCAGCGGGTACGCATCACCCAGTAACGCAGCTGCAGGCTCCAAAGCCCTACCGAAAATATATTGCGCCCGGCCGGTGGTGCGGGTGGAATCTCGCGCACCTCGGGTCCCAGCCTGATATGCACCAGCCGCTCACCAGGCAAACCATAGCGGCCTGCTTCGTGGCTAATGAAATCGCGGATCGGCAGAAAGGTGTCGCTGGTCAGATTTCCGATATAAGCGGAGGTGCTGCCGCGGCTGTCGCCGTTAATCGGATAGACCACAACCCACAGCGGATCATTCCAGTCGGTTGTGCGTGCCTTGGCCAGCCAGGTGTCCACGGCCACGACCAGCAGAATGAACAGCAGCGCAAGAATCCTGAGCTGCCGGAAAAGCCGGCGGGACACCATGAGTCAGAGCGCCAGGGGATTAATGCCGGTTTCAGGGAAAGCGTACGCTAATGGAGTCACGCACCACAGGGGATAATGTCTGGATATCCGCACCATTCACCTTCGAATAGCGTCGCACCTGGAAATAGACAACCTTACGGCCACCACCCGGACTGAGTTCAAACGCGGGCTCGGAGATATACGACTGCCAGGTCGCACCACTGAAGTCCGGGTTCTCGCTGGCCCGGTAATGTGTGGGATGCCCCGCCAGCGCGTGGTTCAGAAACACGTACCGGCTGGTTGCAATCGCCGCCCCGCTGTTGATCTTGAGATATTTGACCTGCAGTCCGTCGGACTCGCTACCTGTATCGCGCATGTCCAGCGTGCATTTCGGACCACCGCCACCGCTGGGCAGGGACACCACCAGGAGCCGTTCCATGTTGGAGGTGACCAGGGATTCCTGCTGACCCAGGTAGCCCGGCTTCGATGCAGTGACCACCAGCGGGGCACGCGGAAGATCCCGGAACACAGCATAGCCGCCATGACCTGTGCGGACCGCGCCAAATTGCGCGGTATTGGCCGATGTGCCCACACATACGGCAACACCTGCCATCGGGGCTTGCCCTCCCCGTTCGAACACCCGCACCCGCAGGTCAGCGGCTGAAACCGGCGCCGCCAGGAGCACCGACAGGAACAGCATGAACAACATCAGCAGAAAGCTGCTTGGCCGTGCAGCTGCATCAGGGCCCTGCTGCCGAGGCAGTACCAGGGTGGAATAGGATTTTCCCGTCATTTTTTTCCCCTGCTTTTCCGGCTGACAGAACAGTCCGGTTCTTGT
>JAOTTU010000115.1 GCA_029864225.1 Gammaproteobacteria bacterium
CGAGACCGAACGTCGGTACCGAACGCGGGCTGACTAAGCCGAAGAAACGAAAGGGCTCGGAATACCGAAACCGACCTCGGACCGAACCCACCGATCTTCGACCGGTGTTCGAGTGACGCCCGCGCCGCGTTCGATACATCATATCTACCGGTGGGTATGCGTGATTTGTGCTCGAGATCTGACCTTCATGTATAGCTTATATAACCGATTGCTCAGTGAATATGGATGACCCAGGCCAGAAGTTCGGAGCAATGAGTTGAATATCCTGAAGGTTGCATATGAGATCTTCGATTCCACCCAACGACAAGCGTTATTTGCCAAGATGACACTGCAATCAGAGATGGATATGCTTGTTACATGCCGTGCAAAGGCGACAGTGCCCGCATCAAACGGATGAAGTAGAAGGCCAGTTCCCAGTGCATAAGCGCTGAACGTAGGACGACATTACCCCATTAAGCGAGCAAGGAGGCAGATTCATTAAGCGCTCTTTTCCCAAGCTATCTATAGGTACTCTCGGTCTTGTTCTCCTGGCCCTGTGCGTGCTCCATTTTGTCGCATTGCCCTATGTCGATAGGGAGCGAAACGTTGTTCTCGTTCCGGGCCCGTACCCAGCATCCGCACGAACCCGCGAATTCCATAACGATGCATTCATTGCAGATCTGCATGCGGACGCGCTTCTATGGGGCCGTGATCTCCGGAAACACCACTTACGAGGCCATGTGGACCTCCCACGCTTACAGGACGGTGGCGTGGACTTGCAGGTGTTTGGCGTGGTGACAAGGGTTCCGCACTCGAGGAATTACGATGCCAACAGGGGCGATACCGACGTTCTGCCAACCCTGTTCATAGCCTCTTGGCGCTCGCCCGCGACCTGGTTCAGTCTTAAGGAACGCGCACTGGTCCAGGCAAACGAGCTGAGGAGTCTCACCGGCACGTCCCCGCTTTCCCTGGTGCTGCGCCGCGAGGATCTGTCCATCGCTGGACCCAAAGGGTTGCTTGCCTTGGAAGGCATGCATGCGCTAGAGGGGCGTGCAGAAGCGCTAGGGGAATTGTATTCGGCAGGGTTCCGAATGATGGGGCTGACACACCACTTTGACAACGAGGCTGCGGGTTCGGCACATGGAGACAAAAAATATGGCCTCACCGAGTTCGGACGCACGCTTGTTCCTGAGATGGAGGCCCTTGGAATAACTATAGACCTCGCACATGCTTCGCCTGCCGCTATCAGGGACACGCTTGCCCTTGTGACCAAGCCGGTAGTTGTCTCCCACGTTGGCGTGCAGGGCACATGTCCTGGCCCGAGGAACCTATCCGATGAACAGTTGCGCGATATTGCCCGAAACGGCGGTGTCATTGGGATTGGATACTGGAAGGCAGCCGTATGTGATCCAAGTGTGGAAGGAATAGTTACCGCTATACTTTACGCTATTAGTATCGCAGGAGTTGACCACGTTGGTCTCGGTTCGGATTTCGATGGCAATGTTGCGGCGCCTTTTGATGCGACCGGGCTACCGATGCTCACCGAGTCTCTGCTCGAGGCTGGCCTGTCCATGGAGGATGTCAGCAAGATTATCGGCGGCAATGTCAAACGCGTACTTGCCGCGAATCTGCCGTTATAGCGATACGATTCAATGATCATGCAAACCAACCATGAACTGAGCATACTCGTGAGACCGGATATCGGTAGATGAGGACATATGAACCTTTGGTCAAGTTTAACTGACCGGCTGCGGCGAATCGGCCGCCGACAGGTACCGGTCTGGTTTGAATCATCCGCATCGGTCATCGACGAGTTCCAGACCATCGGGAAGAAGCTCAGAATCCTCAAGATCATCCCGAATCCCTTCCCCTTCTATGACTGGATCATGGGATTCTATGAGCGTCCCTCTAACCGGGAAGCGCTGCGCGGACCCATGCTCGAGCGTGCACGCAAGATCCTGGATGTTGGTGCCGGTACCGGATACCTATTAAGCAGGCTAGTCAGGGCAACGGGGGAGGAGCAGGAAATCGTCGCGGTGGACCTTTCCAGACAGATGCTTATGAACTCAAGATCCTACCTCTCGAAGCATGGCCAACTGACGGAGCGCATTGTTTTCAAGCAGGCGGATTGCCAGTCATTGCCCTGGGAGGAGAACACTTTTGACCTGTATGTCTCCAGTTACCTTTTCGACCTGTTGCCGGAGCAGGAACTTCGAAACGCGCTTAAGGAAATGGAAAGGGTACTGGTGCCGGACGGATACGCGATCCTGATCACGATGACCACAGAACTAAATGGCCTTCCTCTATATAAAAAAATATTCTACCGAATCATGAATGAAATCTATTGCATCGGCTACCAAAATGGCAGGTGGAACCCGATATGGCGTTTCCTGTTCGCAGGTTATGCTCCTCATTGTCGTCCTATAACTCTTGGGTCGTACCTGCGTGAACTGGACAATATGGCAATGGCCTACACCAAGCTGAGTCGCGTTTCGCTGTTCCCGGTGCGTATCTACTATGTCCGCAAGACCCATGGCTAGACCGAGATTCTGGTGGCAGGTATTTACAGCCGCACTACACAGCCATTCAAACAGGCAGTTCTATGACCGGATTTCGCCGATCTACGATCGGGTCTTCGTTAAGCACAGGAAACATGCAAAAAAAATGACCGAGATAATGCGTACGGCTTATGCCGGCAGGGAGTGCACGACTCGGGTGTTGGACCTCGGGTGCGGTACCGGCATGTTAAGCCGCATGCTGTCTGCCGATGGTTTTGACGTGACCGGGCTGGATATTTCGATCAAGTCACTTCAGGTCATGCGACGATCCGATAAGCGTATCGAGGCAATCCAGGGCGATGCATCACACCTGCCGTTTACAGACGACGCCTTCCAGGTAGTCGTTTCCCTCGGTTCTTGGCGACATTTTTCAGAGCCGGAACACGTGCTTGCAGAACTGAACCGCCTGCTTGGGAAAAATGGTTTTTTTATTGCCGGATACTTCCCGCCGGCAATTGGTGGCGTGGTGCATCTTGTCAATGGATTCTGGAGCAGATTGCTGATTCGAATTTATCATTTTCTGACCGGGAAACTTGGATTTGAAGACCATGCAGACTCGTTATTGGAGGAGCGGACCACGATTCTTGCCAGAAAGTATTTCAAACAGGTTGACACGGTTGATTCAGGTGAGAAATGGCATCTGATCGTTGCTATAGACCCTTGCACGAGCCTGATAAACACTGTCTCCAGTGAATGACTGTTTCTGGCCGGACTGAGAAGTTCCTGGCCTAATACCCGATTGTTTTACTCAGATGGAATGGACACCGCCCTCCCTTAACCGGCATCAAAGTGCCATAGTTGAAATGTGATGTTCAACTAAACACAGAGAGGACGGCATCCATGGATAAGATTAGCGTGATCGGGCTAGATTTGGCAAAGAACGTATTTCATGTGCATGGTGTTGATTTTGAGGGAGAAGTCGTCATGCGCAAGCAGCTGAAACGCTCCCAGGTGAGTCGGTTTTTCGCCAACCTGGAACCGTGTCTGATTGGCATGGAAGCCTGCGGTGGCGCGCATTACTGGTCACGGGAATTGACCGGCCTGGGACACACGGTTCGGGTGATGGCGCCGATATTCGTGAAAGCGTACCTGAAAGCCAACAAGAAGGACCGCAATGATGCCGAGGCCATTTGCGAGGCAGTGCAGCGGCCGAACATGCGGTTTGTCCAGCCCAAGACGCCAGAGCAGCAGGCCGTCTTGCACCTGCATCATGCTCGTCGCCTATTGGTGCGCCAGCGTGTTGCCCTCAGCAATCACATACGTGGGGTTCTCTCGGAGTACGGTATCGTTCTGCCACAAGGGGTCAAAGTGATCTCACGGTGCCTGCCAGCGCTACTGGAAGATGCCGAGAATGACCTGCCGATGCTGGCCCGGCATCTACTGGCCGAACTCAAGGCGGAACACGACCAGTTGATAGAACGGGCCGAGTGCCTTGAGGGTCAGGTCAAGACCTGGCATGCCACCAACAGGGTGAGTCAGCGCCTGGCGAGCATCCCGGGCATTGGCGTATTAACGGCAAGCGCCCTGGCCGCCGTGGTCGGTGAGGGTCAGGACTTCAGAAACGGTCGGCAGCTCGCTGCCTACCTGGGTCTAGTACCCCGTCAAGCCTCTTCGGGCGGGAAGGCGCGGTTATTGGGTATCAGCAAGCGGGGCGACGGTTATCTGCGTGGCCTACTGATCCATGGTGCGAGAACGGTGATCTATCACATCCGACGTCGCATACAGGCTGGCCAGCCTGGTGGGAATCCCTGGGTGGAGCAGTTGTTGCAGCGCTGCCACCCCAATGAGGTGGCGGTCGCGCTAGCCAACAAGATGGCCCGTATTGCCTGGGTGTTGCTGGTCAGAAAGGAAACCTGGTGTCCGGCACGTCCGGTATGACCGGATGAGCCAGCATAGTTTAGTAATTAACGCATAACGGAGGTCACACACTGATTGCACAAGTGAGGCATGGTAAAACAGGTCGAACCGCGGCGGGTCAAACCCGGTGAATGTCTCGAAGCAAAGACTTCGTTTCTCAGATAGGGCCCCGTCGGCGAATACCATAGAGGCCAGGAGATACAACTCCATCAACAGGCCGGATGTAAGACTGCAATCGATTCTTTTTATCCAGACTCACTTGGCATACGGGCGGTGTCCATGTAAGACATTCAGTTCCGACCCTAATCGGTCGTACAGAATTTTTCCTTAAACTTCCTGAACGTGCTGGAAACGGTCGTTCTCGGGCCGGATGTGGATCGGCAGCCATCGACCCTTTCCAGAAGTTCCGCGACTTAGATTGAACGTCTGGAAGAATAGAAAAACCGAACTTTAGCGGAATGATAACGGACTGAGGGCTGGCAATCAGCGGGAAACGCGAAGGGATCAGCATGCAGCCGTAAGTATGTGCACGCGACAGCCATTTACGGGTGGATTCTCTCGAGATGCGTGAGTTAATCTTCCTATACTCGCCTGCACAGGCATGACGGATCTAGCGGCTACCACAACAAAAGGGGACGGTACTTTATTTTGCTGCACCCTTATCGCTATTAGAGGAATAAACGACGCATGAACAAGCTCGAGCAGTTGAAAACAATGACGACCGTGGTGGCTGATACCGGCGATATAGACGCCATCGGCGCCTATACACCTACAGACGCAACCACCAATCCTTCGCTGCTGTTAAAGGCCGCGCAAAAGTCCCGGTACGGACACCTGTTGCGTGACGCAATTGACTATGCCATGCAGCGCAGCGAGCTCATGGAAACCCGTGCGATTGACATGATGGATCGGCTGGCCGTGAACTTCGGGGCCGAGATACTCAATATTATCCCCGGGCGAGTCTCAACGGAGGTGGATGTCCGTCTGTCGTTCGATGCCGATGCAACCGTCGCCCGTGCTGAAAGCCTGATGGCCCTGTACGAACAGGCAGGGGTCGATGCTTCAAGGATCCTCGTCAAGATAGCCTCCACGTGGGAGGGTATCCAGGCCGCTGGTAAACTGGAGCGGCGTGGTATCCACTGCAATTTAACCCTGATGTTCAGTCTAGCGCAGGCTATCGCCGCAGCCGAGGTTGGCGCTACCTTGATCTCACCTTTTGTGGGACGCATCATGGACTGGTACAAGAAAGCTGATGGTGTGGATGGTTACCCGGCTGAAGCAGATCCAGGCGTTAAGTCGGTCACCCAGATATACAACTATTACAAGCATCACGGCTACGCTACGGTTGTAATGGGTGCGAGCTTCCGCAACAGCAGTGAGATCCTGGAGCTGGCTGGCTGTGACCTGCTGACTATCTCGCCCGAGTTGATGGAAGAGCTACGTGATGCCGAGGGAGATGTGCCGCGTCGCCTTGATCCGGAAAAAGCCAGGGCAATGGAGATCGCGACGATCCCGATGCATGAATCGGCATTCCGCTGGATGATGAACGAAGATCCCATGGCCACCGAAAAGTTGGCGGAGGGCATCCGTAATTTCGCCAAGGACGCAGTAAAACTCGAG
>JAOTTU010000116.1 GCA_029864225.1 Gammaproteobacteria bacterium
ACTAGGACGTCGGGAGACAAAGGGGGTCAGTTGTGCTTCAGCTGCTGGACCATCTCCGGTTCCATGTCCATACCGACAGGCCAGTTAGGATTGATAGAGATGCCGACATCGCTGCCGGTGCGTTCCAGCACCCACTTGAACTCGACCAGCAGGCCGCCCTCGAAACCGGGAAAATCCTGCACAAAGGTCTTGGCGCGATCCGGACTGGTAAACAAGATGAGGATTTCAATGTCGTCTTCGGTCTTCAGCGTCAGGGGGATCGCCTTGTCGCTGCCGGTGAAGCCTTCGATCCCGATCGAATCCTTGACCGGCATGAAGACCTGGGTATCGAGCAGGTACGCCATGAACTCTTCACTCGAGAGCTGGCCCTCCTGGGCCGCCACGAGTTTCTGTTCAACTTCATTACGTACTTCAAAGGTCTCAGGCATATTCAGGTTCCATAAAATGAAGCCCCGCAGTGCGGGGCTTGTTGGATGTCAGTGAACTGGCGCTGCTACTCGTCGCCGCCGAAGGCACCCAGCAGGTGCAGCAGGCTGGTGAACAGGTTGTAGATGGCGATGTACAAGGTGACGGTTGCCATGATGTAGTTGGTTTCGCCGCCGTGGATAATCTGGCTGGTCTGGTAAAGGATCAGGCCGGACATCAACAGCACGAACATGGCCGAGACCGCCAGCGACAGGCCCGGCATGGCCAGAAACAGGCTGGCGATACCCGCCAGGAAGGCCACCAGGATACCCACCATCAGGAACCCGCCCATGAAGCTGAAGTCCTTGCGCGTGGTCAGGGCATAACCTGACAGGCCGAGGAAGATCACCCCGGTACCACCCATGGCGGTCATCACGATCTGGTTACCGCCCGGCAGCGACAGGTAAGCGCTGATGATCGGTCCCAGGGTCACCCCCATGAAACCGGTCAGGGCAAACACGAAGAACAGCCCGAGACCGCTGTTGCGCGTCTTGGTGACAGCGAACAACAGGCCGAAGTAACCAACCAGGGTAATGATTGGGTGAATAAACGGCATGTTGGTCACCACGGCAATACCCGCGCACAGCGCGCTGAACAGCAGTGTCATGGACAGCAGGGTATAGGTGTTGCGAATGACCTTGTTGGTGGCCAGTACCGACGGTTCTGACCGTACTATGGTTTTCTCATATGCGCTCATGCAGTGAAACCCCCGTTGAGATTTAACAATATCAAACAGTTAATCTGACCGTCAGCCGTTTGATTGGTTCCTAAGGATAAACACACTGGCACAAAACAGCAACCTGCGGAATTTGTGGATTTTCATACGATTAGGCTGGAAATACACATTTCCGTTCCGGTATGCTTGCGCAACGTTAAATGACCGCACAAGGAGAGGTGGCTGAGTGGTCGAAAGCGGCGGTCTTGAAAACCGTTGACGGGCAACCGTCCGGGGGTTCGAATCCCTCCCTCTCCGCCAAATACATAAGGTCCCTTTTAGGGGCCTTATGTATTTGTGGTGTGGGGAGGCCTTGGTGAGGTCCCCACAGTCGAACGCGGCAGAGACGGCAAGGGAGGAAGAATCCCAATGCACATGGATGTGCAGGTGCCGCGGAGCACAGGGAAGTGCGTGAGCGGCCTCCCTCTCCGCCAAAAAACAGATTCATTTATTTTGTCACGTTATTGTTTAGAATAACGGTTAGAGTTTGAAACAACGGCAACAAATACATCACGGGCCTCAAGAGCGTATGGCTTACCCACCAATTGGATGCACATCCAACGCCCGGGAACAAAGATCATCCAATTCGTTCCTATCATAATTCAACTATGTAGCAGTTGATTTGGATCATGAAACAGTGAGATCGTCCTTCGTTTCCGGTTGCGCCGGTAAACACCAGGGGATCTGACGTCGCGCGCTCCTCAGTATGACGCGGCGACGGCTATATGGTACCCGCTCGCTAAAACCGGAAAACGCAGATAAAAGTGGCAGTTCTTTTGCGAAAGCAAGATAATCTTGATAAATTGACTGAGTGGCGTTTATGCTCGTGAGAATCGCTAATCTTCCTCGAAAGCGAGGTAAGCAGGATAATGGTGAAGCGGTTCAGAATAGAAACCAGGAGATCAACATGAAGACGCAAAAAGCCATCGGATTTATCGTTTTAGCAGGCGCTGGTCTGTTCAGCCTATCTCTTGCCACCGGTGCCTGGGCAGCTGACATGCCTGATGCGGCTGATGCGGCTGAAATGGCTGACATGGCTTACACAAACAAGTTGGTTGACACCTGCACCCAGTGTCATCAAAGGGACGGCGACAGCGACGATCCGAATATGCCGATCATCGGGGGCTATTCCGCGGCATACATTATCAGCAGCATGACGGCCTACAAGAATGAGGTGCGCTCCTGTCCGGAGATTGAATACATTAGCGATCACAAGAAGGTGGAAAAGACCGACATGTGCCGGATTTCCAAAGAACTGAGCGAAGATGACATCGCGAAATTGGCGCAATATTATGCCAGCAAGAGATTTAGACGAGCCAATCAGAGTTTCGATCTGGAACTCGCCAGGAAGGGCCAGTTGATTCATGAGCGTGATTGCGAGAAATGCCACTCCGAGGGCGGCAATCTTGCCAGCGATGATGCAGGTATTTTGGCAGGTCAATGGATGCCCTACCTGAAGCAACAATTCTTTGCGTTCTATGCCGAGAAGCGGCAGTTGGACAAGAAGATGAAGCCGAAGTTTAACAAGCTCGACAAGACTGAGATTGAGGCGCTCCTGAATTTCTATGCGAGCCGTGGGGGCCTGTAAAGAATTCTGAGGAAATCAATCAGAATTGATTCATACTTCTAGAGAAAGAGGACGGGGTTGGTATTGAAGAAATCAGCGCGCCGACGGCTAATGTATCCGAGGCCCTGTGCCGTCTTCTCGCTGACCCACTTCATATCTCGCTCAATAGATGAGCCAATAGGCAGCCATAGCCACCCAACTGAGAACGAGCAACACCCAGGGTAACCTGGGTTGTCTATAGACCACCCTCTCCTGAACCTCAATCTCGCGCGCCTCAGGTGACGTGAGCTGCTGATTGACCTTCTTGAGCTTCTTGTCTAATTCCCTGGCCTTGGCGTTTTGCTGCTTCTTGTATAGTTCGATACCCTTTTGAATCCCCTGCGCAATTAGCTTTGTTTGTTCTTTGATCTGCCCGGGACGTTGTGTGCCGCGGGCAATCCGCATGGCTTCGTCTAGGGTTGCTTCTGATAGCTGGTGCTTTTTTGAGTGCTTGGCCATGGGTTTTACCTATTCGTTTGTCTTTCATCAAATCGTTTCTCGCGTAGGTTCACTTCCTACAACTCGGTAACCCCGACCGTCAGCATGTGATGTTCCTATCTCTGACCTGTAGGTGGGTGGTAGTCTGGCTTGGCTTGTTGGATTGCATTTAGGCAAACTCGATCTGGTAGCCAACGTCATTGGGTGCATGTCCTGCTCTCACTGGCAGCTACCTGCCATCTGTGTCCGGTATCACAGAGAGAGGGTCGGAGCCTGTCCGTTATGGGAATCTTACACAGAAACAGTCTGGATCGAGCAGGGCGGTATGCCATATGGCTCACATGACCGGCATTGACAACTCAACGGGAAAATAACGGGGTCTGCACAGCAGACCCCGTTTCCCATGAAACCAGCCTGGATCAGCCGAATATGTCGTGGGTGACGTTGTTGAACCAGCTGTGCGCGTACTCGACTTCACGCTTGCGGTCAGCTGGAGAACTGTCCGCTGGCGTCAGGCCGCCGGCGCCCTCGACCTTGGCTATTTTGCCATTGACGAGTTTGTACACCATGGCCACGGAAATGCCGTCTTCCGGCGCGACAATACTGTAGCAGGTGTTCACCCAGGACGGCTCTCCCGGCTCCCGGCCATTGACCAGGTCCACCACCGCAGCGGCCGCAACCTTGGCCTCGGAATTGGCGGCATAGCCCGATTTCGGTAGGGGGGCCTGAATGGCGGCATCACCGATCACGTGGATGCCCTTGTGAATGGTGGACTCAAAGGTCTTGCCATCGATCGGACACCAGCCGCTCTCATCGGTCAGGCCCGCTGTGTGTGCGATCTCGCCCGCCTTCTGTGCCGGGATGATATTGGCAACGGCCGGTTTATGCGTGTCAAATTCGGTCGACACGGTACCGGCCAGGGCGTCAACCCGCGTCACACCGCCATTGGTATCGGCTGCCTTCACCCATTCGATCATGCCCTTGTAATGGCGTTCCCAGGCCTGGGTAAACAGCCCCTGCTTGCTGAACTTGTCTTTCTTGTCCAGGATCAATATCTTGGACTTCGGCTTGTGGTTCTTGAGGTAGTAGGCCATCTGGCAGGCCCGCTCGTACGGTCCGGGCGGACAACGGAACGGGTTTGGCGGTGCCGCGATCAACACCACACCGCCGTCGGGCATGGCTTCCAGTTGACTGCGCAACAGCTTGGTCTGTGCGCCGGCCTTCCAGGCATGTGGCATCTTCTCGGCCGCAGCCATGTCGTAACCTTCGATGTCGTCGCGGAAGGAGATGCCTGGCGCGACGATACAGCGGTCATAGCTGAAGCTATGGCCGCTACTGGTGATAACCTTGCGCCCAGCGGCATCGATGCCGGTCACGGTGTCGTGCACCACCTTGATACCGTGTCTGCTTAGACCGTCGTAGCCGAACTTGAGGGTATCCAGGCTGCGATCACCGCCAATCACTTCGTTGCTGAAGAAGCAGGTATAGTAGTGCTCGTTCGGCTCGATCAGTGTGACCTCGATCGAGGGGTCGGCACGGCGGATATACTTGGCAGCAGTGGCACCGCCCGCCCCGCCCCCGACAACCACAACCTGCTTCTTGCCGCCGGCGGCGGCAATGGCGGGGAAGCCGATTGCACTGACGACAGCCGCGCTGCCCATGAGCCTGATAAAGTCTCTGCGTGTGAAGTTGTTCATGGTGCTGTGTCTCCCCTTAGAGTCGGCTCGCGTAGAAATGCATGAGTGCTGAGATCTCAGCATCGGTCAGATTGTCAACCTTCCTTTTCATTTTCTTGGGCATTACCGATCTGCCGCTCTTGTAGTCCTCCATGGAATAATTCAGGTAGGGAAGCCATTGGCTGGCAATTATCCCGGCATCGTCGTCGGGCAGGGCGCCATCCTCATCGTGGCATTTATGGCAGTTGACCTTATGCAGTTTTTCCCCCAGGGCTACCTTGCTTGGGTCTGTCTCCTGATTGGTTTTTGGGACCGGCTGTTTTGCAAAGACGGATGCCATGAGCTTGATCTCCTCATCCGTGTAGCCCTTGGCAATGCGTTGCATAACCGTGCCGTACCGGTCGCCGTTCTTGAACGCCACCATACTGTCAATAAAGTAGATCTCGGATATGCCGGCAAGGTTGGGTGTCGCCGGGCCCATACTGACACCATCGGTACCATGACAACCGGCACAGGTGTCAGCGAGCATGGTCGCGGTGGGCGCGGCAGTCAGTTGAGCGGCTCCCAGCAATAGGCCGGTCCCCAGGGTCAGGGTAAACGTTCGTATTACAGACATAACTGTGTCTCCTCTCTTAGTGACAGATTATTGCATTTATTCATGCCGGCCGGATTCTGTAGGTCTGCCAGCCATTTCTTCTCGAATTTTGCTAAAAGCATATCTTCCCATTTTTGGAATGGCACTGGTTTAAGTCCGATAGGATACAGATTTATTAATTCGCTGTCGTGATATCAATGTCCTTTTCCCAGACCGGTCCGCTGCCGGCATGTAATCCCACCGCAGGAGCCGACATTGCGATTCTGTTAATTCCGGGCCTGCATTCCTGTTCGGGTCATTCCTTGTCACTAACTCAATCATAGATTATTCCCAGCCTATATCCATTCTATGTCCGGAATGGGCCGTTGATCTTAGACCTTTAGCATTTTCTTATATAACTATTAGACTTCTCTGATTGCAGGTGTTGTGGACCCGTTCGAATCGAGTTCATGAAACGGAAACGGCGACTGACGGAACAGAATAGCCCTGAGCCGCGTTATTCCTTATGGGA
>JAOTTU010000117.1 GCA_029864225.1 Gammaproteobacteria bacterium
TAGTTTCCGCCTGCGCAGTATCATTCACAAGTACTCCGACCATATCCCCCTGCCGATCGAGATGCCCACCGAAGGGGAGGAGGCCAAGGCGGACGAGTTCGAGGCCGTCAACAAGGCATCGGCCCTTTGGACCCGTCCCCGCAAGGACATCGACGTGGAGGAATACAAGGAGTTCTACAAGCACGTGGCGCATGACTTCGGTGACCCGATGAAATGGGTGCACAGCCACGTCGAGGGCTCGCAATCCTACAAGTCGCTGTTCTACATCCCTGCGCGAGCGCCCTTCGATTTGTATGATCGCGACAACCGCCACGGCATCAAGCTGTATGTCCACCGGGTGTTCATCATGGACGACGCCGAGCAGCTGATGCCGTACTACCTGCGCTTTGTGCGCGGCCTGGTGGACTCCGATGATCTGCCATTGAATGTCTCCCGCGAGATCCTGCAGCACAATAAGTTGATCGATACCATCCGCTCGGGATCGGTCAAGAAGATACTCGGGCTGCTGGAGGACATGGCGAAGCACGAGCCTGAAACCTATGCCGCCTTCTGGAAGGAGTTCGGAACCGTTCTCAAGGAAGGCCCGGGCGAGGACTTCGCCAACCGCGAACGTATCGCCAAACTGCTGCGTTTTGCCTCCACCCACGCCGACAGCGATGAACAGAGCGTGTCCCTGGATGACTACGTCGCCAGGATGAAGGCCGACCAGGAGAAGATCTACTACATCACGGCGGACAGCTTTGCGGCAGCGAAGCACAGCCCGCACTTGCAGATTTTCCGCCGCAAGGGTATCGAGGTGCTGCTGCTGTCTGACCGCGTGGATGAGTGGCTGGTGTCACACCTGACCGAATTCGACGGCAAGCCGCTGGCCTCGGTCGCCAAGGGCGAACTGGACCTGGACAAGCTGGCCGATGAATCCGAGAAAGAAGCCGCCAAAAAGACCGAGGATGAATTTTCGGACCTCGTCAAGCGCATGCAGAAGGTGCTCGAAGAACGTGTCAAGGAAGTCCGGGTCAGCCGGAGACTGACCGATTCACCCTCCTGCCTGGTAGCGGATGAGCACGATATGGCGGTCCACATGCAGCGCATGCTCAGGCAGGCCGGTCACGCAGTGCCAGCCAGCAAGCCGATTCTCGAAATCAACCCGGATCACTTGCTGGTCAGTCGCCTGAAGGATGAGGCAGATGACGCACGCTTTGAGTCCTGGTCGAATGTCCTGCTCGACCAGGCCATGCTCAGCGAGGGCGGACAACTCGATGATCCGGTCAGTTTCGTGAACCGCCTGAACGAATTGCTGCAGGAAGTGACCAAGTAATACGGGTTGTATTCATTATCTCCCTCTCACTTTTTTGGGGGAGTGCAGGGGTGAGGCGATATCCATGAACCCGCAAGGAAAGCCCACACTGCTGGCAACGGTCTTCACGGACTACATCTGTCCGTTCTGCTACATCGGTGATCTGCGGCTGGACCGCCTGCGTGAAGAATTCGAGCTGAAGATCAACTGGTGTTTTCTGGAGATCCACCCGGATACCCCCGCCGCCGGCATGCCCGTCACCGGCCTCGGTTATTCGGACCCGCTCTGGCGACAGATGGTGGACAACCTCGAATCCCTGGCACGCGAGGAGGGAGTCCGCTTCCGTCCGCATGAGTTCACCACCAACTCGCACCAGGCGCTACTGCTGGCGGAGGCCGCCAAGGAGGACGGTAGCGCGGTGTTTTACCGCCTGCACCGGCGCCTGTTCGAGGCCTTTTTCACAGAAGGAAAGAATATCGGTGATAGCGGTGTCCTGACCGGGCTTGCCCGTGAGGCGGGCGTTGCCGTTGCGACCCTGGAGCGGGCCTGGACTGATTCCCGCTATGAACAGCGCCTGGCCGAGTACCTTGCCGCCGCCCGCGATCTGGAGGTACGGGCCACGCCCACGGTCTTTTTCGGAGAACACCAGCGCCTGGATGGCGCGCTGCCATTCATTGAGTTCCAGAAAGCCGCCCGTGCCGGTGCCGCGGCACTGCACGCAGCAGAAAAATAAATTCTGGAACCCCAATTCACCGTCAATGCACAAACAACGATGCGCAGAAGCGGTGTCAGTTTTCAGGGTTGCCCTGAAGAAGGGCTGATTCGATCCTGGAAATGAGGCATGTTCCCATTTCTGTACCCCCTGTGTTCTCTGCCGGCTTCGGTTAAACTGATTTTTGATGGGATCTGACCAGAACATTGCTGTGCGCGCCGACAAGTGGCTATGGGCAGCGCGCTTCTACAAGACCCGCGCGCTGGCTATCCAGGCGATTACCGGTGGCAAGGTGCATCTCAACGGCGGACGGATCAAGCCGGCGCACCGGCTGAACCCCGGTGATACGTTGACCATCCGGAAGGGTCCTTATACCTTTTCGATACGGGTGGAGCGGCTTGCAACCCAGCGCCGCCCGGCAGAGGAGGCGCGCACCCTGTACAGTGAGTCTGAGGAGAGTGCCGCTGAACGCCATGCCCTCTACCGGCAACGCAAGCTGGAAGGGCACAGCGTACACCAGCACGAACGCCGCCCGGATAAACGCACGCGCCGCCGGATTCGCCAGTTCAAGCAACACTAGCCCGCATTTCACTAGATGCCCATGTCCCGGCCCGTTACACCCTTGTTAACAGTGGATGTCATTATCGAAATGACTGACCGTCCAGGCCGCCCCATCGTGCTGATTGAACGCCGCAACCCGCCGCCGGGCTGGGCGCTGCCTGGTGGCTTTGTTGACGTCGGCGAGACACTGGAGGCGGCCGCCGTGCGCGAGGCCAGGGAGGAGACCTCGCTGGACGTGAAACTGAAGGTGCTGCTGGGGAACTATTCCGATCCGGCGCGCGATGCGCGCGGGCACACCGTCAGTGCGGTTTATATTGCCGAGGCCAGCGCTGAGCCGGTTGCTGCCGATGATGCAAAAAACCTCGGGCTGTTCGATCCGAAACACTGTCCGGATCTGGCCTTCGATCACCGCCAGATAATGGCGGACTACCTGCGCTACCGGGCCCATGGAGTGCTGGCGCCGTTGCCCAACGGGAAGAAGACCAGTGATTGACGGCGGCAAGCGGATACTCATTATCGGTTATGGCGAAATGGGCCATGCCATGGAATACCTGCTGGGGCCAACCCACACTGTCTCTATCTGGGACCGGCACCCCGTCGCAGGTCACGAGCCGGTCGACCTGGAGGCCGCAGCGGCCGCCGCCGACTTCATCATCTACTGCGTACCGGCCAGTCCCATCGGTGAACTGGCGGACCGGATCCTGCCATCACTGGCCGGGCACAGCCTGTCCCTGAGTGTGGCCAAGGGTCTGGATGAAAGCGGCCGTTCGGTGGCCCGGATATTCGAGGATGTCTACGCCGACCGGTTCGACTACGGCCTGCTGTACGGACCGATGATTTCGGAAGAACTGCGTGCCGGCCGGCCGGGTTTTGCGCAGCTCGGTACGCGCACGCCGGCACTCTACCGGCAGGCGGCGTCACTCTTTTCAGGTAGCGGGCTGTATCTCGAATACACCAGAGATATATGTGGCATATCCTGGGCCGCGGTACTGAAGAATGTCTATGCCATCCTGTTCGGTGCGGCGGACGCGCTCGACCTGGGTGACAACATGCGCGGCTTCCTGGCAGTGGCTGCCATGCATGAGATGGATGCCATTATCACCCGGCTGGGCGGCAGTGCGCGCACCTCCCACCACCTGGCTGGACTGGGCGACCTCATCACGACCGCAACCAGCGCCGGCTCGCATCACCATGCGCTGGGCGGCATGCTGGTGCGTGGAGAGCGCGGCAGCATCAGGGGGGAGGGCGTCCATACCCTCGCGATGGTGCGCGACTACGGCCTGATCGATGAAAACGACTTCCCGCTGCTGCGGCTGGTGCACCGGATCGTCGATGACCCCGTGAACATCGGAAACAGGATCGGGGATTATCTCTGTCAGCTGGGGAAACAGGCCGCTTCCGTCGGTCGGGCCGGCAGCCGTTCCGGTTAAGGGGCCTGTTTCACTCGCTGCAGCTATAGCAGGCCGCTATGGTGATACAGAGAGCGCAAAAGATGATCAGCAATTGAAGGATTCCCATCAGTCTAGTCCTTTTGAGGTTTTGAAATTCTGCCAAGTCTAACAAGGCCGTATGGCCCGGCATGTGATTTGTATTCCAGTTTGTGCCGCGGCAGCCTAACGTCCAGTGTCGGCACAGGAGATCCCGTCCATATCGGCCAGTAACGGATCGAGCAGCCCGGCATCGTCGTCGTTTTCGGTCAGCAGTGACTCGGCCAGGCCGGCATCGGCGGCGCAGTCCGTGCGGATGCCTGCCGTGTTTGTAAACTGCTGAGCGGGTTCAGCACGGCCTTGTCCGTATGAGAGGCCGGGACCCGTATCGTGTTGATGCGGCGGGTTTCCATTGCCGCTGATAGCGGCCGAAATGGGGGTATCCATAGAGGCCCCAGTATAAAGAAGGGTATCCCTAGATAGTTGTTAAATGAGGGAAATAATTGTAAACAATTGTGACCCGCGTGGGCTGAAAGCAGCGCTGGCGGGTGGCTGGCGATTTATGCAATCAGGCACAGAGTCCAGTATCATCACCGGCTCAAAACGCAAACTATTGTGTGCATGAAACTTCCGATTTTCTGATGCCCAGGTGGTACGAACGCAATGCGACCAGCCCAGCTATTGACTGTTTTGGAGAGAGAGTTTCAGAGTACCCAGGAAGGCCATCACACCCCCGTGATGCTGTGGGGTCCCCCGGGCGTGGGCAAATCACAGATGGTTGCCCAGATCGGCGAACGCCATGGTATAGCGGTGATCGATATCCGCCTCTCGCAGATGGAACCGAGTGATCTGCGCGGCATCCCGTTCCGTGTCGGTGACCAGGTGGAGTGGGCCGTGCCCACGATGCTGCCGGACAGCGAACGCCACGGCGAACAGGGCATCCTGTTCCTGGACGAGATCACCTCGGTGCCACCCAGTGTCTCGGCAGCCGCCTACCAGCTGATCCTCGACCGTCGCCTGGGTGTATACGAGGTGCCAGCCGGCTGGGCGATTTTCGCAGCCGGCAACCGCCAGGGGGACCGCGGCGTGACCTACACCATGCCTGCGCCGCTGGCCAACCGGTTTTCACATTTCGAGGTGGATATAAACCTGGATGACTGGGTGGCGTGGGCCTATGCCAATGCCATTGACGAGCGCCTGATCGCGTTCCTGCGTTTCCGGCCCGACCTGTTGTTCGAATTTGACCCGGCGCACAATCCGGTGGCGTTTCCCTCACCGCGCTCCTGGGAATTCAGCCACCGTGCCCTGCAGAAGTTCGGCGACATGCCGGACCTGCTGACCGGTACCTTGCAGGCCTGCGTGGGCCCGGCGGCCGGCATCGAGCTGTCGGCCTTCGTCGACAACCTCGATCAGCTACCGGACATCGACGCCATTGTGCGGGGTGAAAGCGTCAAGGTGCCGAAGGAGACGGACCTGCAGTATGCCGTTGCGGCGGCCCTGGTCGGGCGTGCGATTCGTGCCAGGACCGAGGACAACGCCCGCGAGGTCTATGGCCGCATTATCAGTTTTGCCGGCACCTTCCCGCAGCGCGAGATGGGTGTGATGCTGGTCTCTGACATGTACCGGGCCATCGGACAGGAAATATTCAGCGTGCCGGAATTCTCCAGCTGGGCAAACATCGTCGCCGATGTGATGTTGTATGACTGAAAAACATATTCACCGCTGAGGCGCTGAGGACGCGGAGAAGAAATAGATTTATCGAAGAAATAACCGCAAAGACGCAAAGGACGCAAAGAAAAATATTGCTAACAGCTTGCTACCGGGCCTGACCAGCGAGACCTGGTTGGTCTCATTGATCTCATTAATCCACCGCGGAGTCACCGAGGCACAAAGAAAACAATGACTAAGGAAACTCTGATTAATTATTATCCCGTCATCCCGGTGAAGGCCGGAATCCAGTAACCAACTGTATTATATGAACTGGATTCCGGCACTCC
>JAOTTU010000118.1 GCA_029864225.1 Gammaproteobacteria bacterium
CGACGGGGAAAGACATGAAAAAAGCAGAATGTCCCCATTTCCGGTGTCTGCCATGAAACCCAGGATCGCCGTGCATAAATTCAGTTCCTGTGATGGTTGTCAGCTGGCCTTCCTCAACCTGGGCGAGGACTTGCTGACCCTGTTCGAACTGTTCGATGTCCGGCACTTCGCCGAGGCCGGCCCGGTTGAGCCCGGTGCCGGGGTCGATATTAGTTTTATTGAAGGCAGTATTTCCACACCGGATGAACTCGAGCGCATCCGTGAGGTCCGCGCACACAGCAGATACCTGGTCACCATCGGTGCCTGCGCCACCGCGGGGGGGGTGCAGGCACTGCGCAACCTGGCGGACAGCGCCGACTGGATGGCCGCGATCTATACCTCGCCCGAACACATCGGCACGCTGGCGTCGGTGGCGCCGGTCAGTGAGTACGTCAAGGTGGACATGGAACTCTGGGGCTGCCCGGTGAACAGCCGCCAGCTGCTCGCGGCCATTGGCTCGTTGCTGGCCGGTGTGGTTCCGCGTGACGAGCCCGACAGTGTCTGCCTGGAGTGCAAGCGCCAGGGGCATGCCTGCGTGATGGTCACCCGCGGCCTGGCGTGCATGGGGCCGGTGACCCGCACTGGCTGCGGGGCCCTGTGTCCCGGTGTGAACCGCGGTTGCTACGGTTGTTACGGGCCCTGCGAGAAATCGTCCACCGAGGTGCTGGCGCACTGGTTTTCCGGACTGGGCCTGCGGCCGGAACAGATCGCCCGGCGCTTTCTTGCCTTCACCCCCGAGGCGCCGGCCTTCTACTCGGCCGGCCGTTCGAGGCTGCCCCCCGATGATTAGCCCGCGCGAGCTACATATCAATGTACCGGTGCTGGCGCGGGTGGAAGGCGAGGGGGCTTTGACCCTGCATATCAAGGGTCAGGCAATCGAGCGCCTCGACCTGCGCATCTTCGAACCCCCGCGCCTGTTCGAGAAACTGCTCGAGGGTCGAAGTTACGAACAGGTCCCGGATATGGTGGCACGCATCTGCGGGATCTGCCCGGTTGCCTACCAGATGAGTGCGGTGCACGCCCTGGAACAGATCTTTGGACCAGTCCAGGATCCCTGGGTGCGTGCCGTGCGGCGCCTGTTTTACTGCGGTGAATGGCTGCAGAGCCACAGCTTGCATATCCACCTGCTGGCGGCACCGGATTTCCTCGGTTTCGACAGTGCCCCTGCCATGGCCGCACAGTATCCGGACGAGGTCCGCCGGGGCCTGCGGCTGCAGGCGCTGGGCAACGACATCATGCAGCTGATCGGCGGGCGCTCCGTGCACCCGGTCGGTGCCTGCGTGGGGGGCTTCCATCACCAGCCGGACACGGCCGCAATGCAGGAACTCAAGCTGCGGCTAATCGCAGGGCTCGATGATGCCAGCGAGCTGGTTCGCTGGTGTGCCGCACTGGACCTGCCGGATGATGATCAGGTGTTCTGCGCCGTCGCCCTGCGGCATGCGGATGAATACCCCATGAACGCGGGCCGTATCATCTCCAGTGCCGGGCTGGACATCGACATCGCGGACTACGAGGCGCATTTCCGCGAGCACCAGGTGCCGCATTCGACGGCCCTGCATTCGCTGCTGGAGGGCGCGCCCTACCTGGTCGGCCCCCTGGCGCGGGTCAACCTGAACCTGGACCGCCTGCCGGGCGCGGTGCAGTCGGTCCTGGAGGAAACCGGCATCCGCTTCCCGAGTCGCAACATGTTCCACAGCATTGTGGCCCGTGCGGCGGAGATCCATTACGCCCTGCTGGAGGCCGTGCGGCTGATCGATACCCTCCCGGCCGTGTCGCAGGCCGCTGTTGCCGTGCAGCCGCGTGCCGGCACCGGCTTCGGTTGTACCGAGGCCCCGCGCGGTCTGCTCTGGCATCGCTATGAAACGGACGCGGACGGCCGCATTGTCGCGGCCCGGATCGTGCCGCCGACCAGCCAGAACCAGGTGCGTATCGAAGAAGACATTCGCCTGTCGCTGGAGCGATTCGGCCTGCAGCACAGCGAGGCCGAGCTGCGCACCCGTGCCGAGAAGGTGATCAGGAACTACGACCCCTGTATCTCCTGCGCAACTCATTTTCTAGAACTTAAGCTGGAGCGCGAGTCGCGGCCGGCCGGACAGCCGCTGCCCGCTGCGCCGGACCCGGTGTCGACGCCTGCTCCGGCGCCGGTATGCATCATCGGGATTGGTTCCTCTCACGGCCTGGATGCGGTCGGCTTGATGGCGGTGGAGGCACTCGACGCCAGCGGGTTCGCAGCACGCTTTCGTCCCGGCCTGCTCAGGCTGGAGAATTGTGCTGCACCGGCGGCCCTGCCGGCGCTGCTTGCCGATGCCCGCCTGCTGGTGTTCATCGATGCCCTGTCGGCCGAGCACGAAGCGGGCAGCTGGCGCCGGATCGAACGGGATGACATCGCCGCAGTGAGCGGCAGGAACTCCAGTCATGAAATGGGCGTCGCCGAGGCCATCGCCGTATGCGAGTCCCTGGCGGCGGTCGCGCCGCAGATTGTCTGCTTCGGCATTGGAACCGGCCCGGTGGCGGCTGACAGGGCGGTGCGCACAGCGGACGGGATTGTCAGCGGCATCCTGGATGAACTCGCCGGCACCATCGGGGAGGAGATAGACGCGTGGCTGGCGACCTGGCAGGAGAATGACGTGTCCATGCAGTGAACCCGGGCCGGCCGGGTTTCGCTGCGCCGGTCTATATAAAGAAATCAAAGAACAGGGCAAAGACCGCGCTGGCGACAGTCAGGCTGCCCAGCATGATGGGCAGGCCCTTGCGCAGCCACAACCCCGGGGTGATGCGTGCTCCCGGGATTTGGCAGCGTTCCGATTCGGCGACACAGATGATATTGGCGGTGGCGCCGATGTGGGAACCGTTGCCACCCAGGCCCACACCCAGTGCCAGTGCCACCACAGGGGCGTGACATTCATGCCCTGGGTGTCCAGGCTGAGCACGATCGGGATCATGGTGACCGTGAACGGGATGTTGTCCACGATGGCGCTCAACAGCGCCACCACCCACATCAGTATGATACAGGTCAGCAGCAGCATCTCCGGATCACCGGATGCCTTGGCGATGCCATTGCCGATGACCGCGGCATGCATGCGGTGAATGACCTCGGTAAAGATCAGCACGTAGGCAGCGACCAGGATCAGGCCCGCCGTGATCATCGACCCGTTCAGGCTGGTCGGGACTGTCTCTATCATCTGTCAAGGTCAGGCATGCGTTGTGCAATCGCCCATATGGTGGCCACACCTAGGTACTTGCCATGGTCATGAACGAGGAGGTAATTGGTGGAATGCTTCTCCATGAGTGCCACGACTGTGGCAACTTCCGTATCGATCTGCTTTTCCTTGATAAAATTTTTCCAGCGGCAGGGCCAGTACCTGGCGCGCATGTTCTTCCGGTATCTCCAGGCAGCTCTGTATATTGCCCAGCAGGTCGGCGTAGTTCACCATGACATCAGAGATGTACGCACGACGCAGGGTTTCGCGGATAGAGAAGATCCCGGCCACCTGCCCGGTCTCATCCACGAAGGCGATGCCCGGCACCCTGCAGCGCAGGCACTCCTCGAAGCCCTCGCGTACCTTCATGCCGGCGCGGGCAATACCGGTGGGTATGATGATGTTTTCCAGTTTCATTCAGCAGATCCTCGGCAGGGGGTCATCCTCGAGTTCCTCGAGGATGCGCTCTCCCCCGAGGCCGGTGACCAGGGTGACATGCCGTGCAGCGGCATCCAGTTGCCCGATGACGGCGGCCCCGCGGCCCCCGTGCAGGCTGTGCCAGCGTTGCAGCACGGCGTCCGCGGCGGCGGGATCGACCACGGTGACCACGCGTCCCTCGCAGGCGAGGTACAGGGGATCATAGCCCAGCATGTCGCAGACGGATTGTACCGGGTCACGTACCGGCACGGCAGCCTGCTGCAGCCGGATACCCAGCCCGGTGGCCAGGTGCAGTTCATGGCAAACCGTGGCCAGGCCGCCACGTGTTGGATCGCGCATAAAGCGCACGCCGCCTGTTTCCAGCGCGGCCCGGGTCAGCGGCAGCACACTGGCCGAATCGGATAACAGTTCGCCGTGCAGGCCAAACTCCTCGCGTGCCAGCATGACGGCAATGCCATGGTCGCCGACCGGACCGCTGACCAGGATGGCGTCGCCATCTCTGATCAGGTCGAGACCGAGTCGGGGGCCAGTGCGGATGCCGATACCGGTGGTTGCCAGGTACAGCCCGCCGCCCTCACCGCGGCGCAGGATCTTGGTGTCGCCGGCGACCACTGCCACGTCCAGCGCCTGTGCCGCAGCTGCCAGGCTGGCTATGATGCGGTCGAGTTGTGCGATTTCCAGACCTTCCTCGATGAAGGCGTTGAGGCTGAGGTAGCGCGGTATGGCGCCGGCGACGGCCAGGTCGTTGGTTGTGCCATGGACCGCCAGCGAGCCGATGTCACCGCCCGGGAATTCCAGCGGCTGTACGGTAAACCCGTCGGTGGTGAACAACAGTTCACGGTTGTCCAGCACCAGTGGTACGGCGTCGGCCTGTATATCCAGGCCGGGGTTGGCCAGGTGGCGCGCGAACACCTCCCCGATCAGTTCACGCATGAAGCGGCCGCCATTACCGTGTGCGAGTGATATGTGGGTGTCTTGCATCATCGGGTAGCCGGGCTCCTGTCGCCCTGTACTGGATTGATGCGCCCCGCGTCCGGGCGCTGAACGCACGGGATTGAATCTCCCATGCCAGGCTGTTTCATTGTAAAGTCTGGGTATTCACGCACCAACAAGTAAAACAAGGGAGATCGGACCGAATGTGGGCTGAGCGGTGGCAATCTACCGAAAATAACAGCGCGACCGCAGGCCGCAAGCCGCTAGGGACGCTGTCCGGGTAGCATGCCTGAAACAAACTATCTGATTGACATACTCGCCCTGCTCGGCGCCGCGGTAATCGCCGTTCCCCTGTTTCAGCGCCTCGGCCTGGGTTCGGTGCTGGGTTACCTGGTGGCCGGTGTGCTGGTCGGTCCCTGGGGACTCGGGATCATTGACCAGGTCGATGAGATCCGTCATCTTGCCGAGTTCGGCGTGATCTTCCTGCTGTTCATTATCGGGATCGAACTCAAGCCCGCGCGTCTGTGGGTCATGCGGCGACTGGTATTCGGCCTAGGTTCAGCGCAGGTGATTTTGACCGGGCTGGTGCTGGCGGGGCTGGCGGTGTGGTTCGGCATCCCGGCGAAGACGGCCGTGGTCGTCGGCTTCGGCCTGGCGCTTTCCTCCACGGCCTTCGGCCTGCAGATTCTGGGTGAGCGTGGCCAGCTGGGTTCGATGACCGGGCGGACCTCGTTTTCGATACTGCTGCTGCAGGACCTGGCTATCGTCCCCCTGCTCGCCCTGGTATCGCTGCTGGCACAGGACGCCTCGCTGGTGGAGGGCGTGGAGTACGCGGTGCTCGAGGCGGTGCTCATCATTGCCGTTGTCATCCTGGCAGGCCGTTTCCTGTTGACACCCCTGCTGCGACTGGTGGCCAGCAGCCGAACCGCGGAGGTATTCACAGCAACGGCGATCCTCGTGGTGCTGAGTACGGCCTGGCTGATGACGTTGGCGGGCCTGTCGATGGCGCTGGGCGCCTTCCTGGCGGGTCTGATGCTGGCGGACTCCCATTACCGTCACCAGGTGGTCGCCGATATCCAGCCGTTCCGCGGGCTGTTGCTTGGCCTGTTTTTCATGTCGGTGGGAATGTCCATTGACTTCGGACTGCTCGGTGACCGTAGTCTGCAGATTGCCGGGCTGGTGCTCGGACTGCTGTTGATCAAGGCACTGTTGCTGTGGGGGCTGTGCCGGGCCATGGGAGTGGGTGCCGTTGATGCCACGCGCACCTCGCTGCTGCTTTCGCAGAGCGGGGAGTTCGGTTTTGTCCTGTTCGGACTGGCACTGGTCAATGGCGTCATGGTGGAAGGTCTGTTTCAGCTGCTGACGCTGGTGATTGCCC
>JAOTTU010000012.1 GCA_029864225.1 Gammaproteobacteria bacterium
GGCTGACAGCAGCAGGCATGCGGTGCGCTTGGCCGACCGGCCCAGGCCGATGGCCTGCCCGGTGTTGGCGTCGACCAGCCGGCAGTCGAGCAGCTGCAGTCCCGGGGTACCCTGCAGCCGGGCATCGAGAAACACCATCAACAGCAGTGCGATCAGCGAACCGGCGGCAATCGTGCTGTTCAGGGCACGTGAACCCCAGGCCGGCAT
The DNA here is from genome assembly GCA_029864225.1 of Gammaproteobacteria bacterium. Taxonomy (GTDB): domain Bacteria; phylum Pseudomonadota; class Gammaproteobacteria; order UBA9214; family UBA9214; genus CAMYJZ01. The sequence continues at coordinate 208 of JAOTTU010000012.1, forward strand.
GCCACCGCTCCAGACGCTCCAGGCCAGCACGGCACAGGTTAGCAACATGGCGGCCAGAAACACGTCGATGAGCAAGGCACCGAAACGGCGCCACAGCCCGGCATACGGGAAGTCAACGCCGCTCAAAATTTGAAACCACGGTGAACGGCAACGACACCGCCGGTCAGATTCTGGTAGCTGCAGTCTTCGAAACCGGCCGACTCCAGCATGGCGAGCAGGGTCTGCTGGTCCGGGTGCATGCGGATCGATTCCGCCAGGTAGCGGTAGCTGTCGGCATCGTTGGCGAACAGCTGTCCCAGCCTGGGCAGGATCTTGAAGGAATAGAAGTCATAGGCGGGCTTGAGCGCCGCGACCGGGTGCGAGAACTCGAGAACCAGCAGGCGCCCCCCTGGCTTCAGGACCCGGTATATGGAATCGAGTGCGGCCTGCTTGTCGGTGACATTGCGCAGGCCGAAACCCATGGTAATGCAGTCGAAGCTGTTGTCGGCAAACGGCAGTTGTTCGGCATTCGCCTGGATGAAATCGAGGTTGCCGGCAACGCCGTTATCAAGCAGGCGTGCCCGGCCGGTCCTGATCATGGCGTGATTGATGTCAGACAGGATGACCTTGCCCTGCGGGCCGGTCCTGGCGGCAATCAGCCGGGCCAGGTCGCCGGTGCCGCCGGCGAGGTCCAGGACCTGCTGGCCCGGCCGTATGTTCGCCATGTCGATGACCAGGCGTTTCCACAGGCGATGGATGCCCAGGGACATCGCATCATTCATCAGGTCGTAATTGTCGACGACGGAATCGAAGACAGCGCGTACCCGGTGTGCCTTTTCTTCTTCCGGCACTTCCTCGAAGCCGAAATGTGTGATCTTGTCTTTCATGCTGGCGCCCTTTTTGTGGCGTTATTATAAATCTAGCGCAGAGCCGCAGGGAAAGCTGGAAAAAAATGCAGTCTTCAGGGCATGCAAAAGTATCCGGCTGAGTGCTTGTCTTTCTGTTTGCCCGATTGAGATCAGCTTGTCTTTCCGCTGCCCGGTTGTCTCATCCGGTTTCCTTGCGCTTGTGACCGGCTGCTTCCAGTTGCTGGAGGTACTCGGCCCAGTATTTTTCCTGGTTCTTGCCCATGTCATAGAGCGTCTCCCAGGAGTAGATGCCGGTGTCGTGGCCGTCATCGAAATAGGGCTGGATGGCATAGGCGCCGACCGGATCGATCTGGGTGATAGTGACATCCTCCTTGCCGATCTGCAGGACACCCTGGCCGGGCCCGTGACCGCGCACCTCGGCGGAGGGCGAAAAGACCCGTAGGTATTCGTAGGGCAACTCGAAGTGTGCACCGTCCGCGAAAGTGATCTCGAGCACGTGGGATTTCTGGTGCAGGCTGATTTCGGTGGGTTTGGGTGTGTCTGTCATGCGGTTGCCTCTGTGGTGTGCGCCTCTGTGGCCCGGGTCGCTTGTATGGGTTTGTCAGGTCTGGCCTAGAGAATGTAACGGCTCAGGTCTTCGTCCTTCGCCAGTTCCCCGAGGTGCTCGTCGACGTAGTCGGCATCGATCACGATGCTGCTGCCGGAGCGGTCGGTGGCATCGAAGGAAATCGCCTCCAGCAGGCGCTCCAGCACGGTGTGCAGGCGCCGGGCGCCGATATTCTCGGAGCGTTCGTTGATGTCGCTTGCGATCTCGGCGATGCGCGTGATGCTGGCTGCGGTGAATTCAAGGCTGACCGACTCGGTGGCGATCAGTGCACTGTACTGTTCGGTCAGCGAGGCGTCCGGTTCAGTCAGGATGCGCGCGAATTCCCCGGCCCCGAGGGCATCCAGCTCGACCCGGATCGGCAGGCGGCCCTGCAGTTCCGGGATCAGGTCCGAGGGCTTGGACAGGTGGAAGGCACCCGAGGCGATGAACAGGATGTGGTCGGTCTTCACCATGCCGTACTTGGTGGAGACGGTGCTGCCCTCCACCAGCGGCAGCAGGTCGCGCTGCACGCCCTCGCGCGACACGTCGGGTCCGCTGGACTCGCCGCGGCGCGTCACCTTGTCGATTTCGTCGATGAAGACGATGCCATTCTGTTCGACGTTTTCCAGCGCGCTCTGCTTGATGTCATCGTCGTTGATCATCTTGGCGGCCTCTTCGTCGCTCAGCAGCCGGTGCGCGTCCCGGATGCGCAGCTTGCGCGTCCGGGTGCGGCTGCCGGCCATGTTCTGGAACATGCCCTGCAGCTGGCTGGTCATTTCCTCCATGCCGGGCGGCGCCATGATTTCCACGCCGATCGGTGTGGCGGAGACCTCGACCTCGATTTCCCGCTCGTCCAGCCGGCCTTCACGCAGGCGCTTGCGCAGTTTCTGGCGCGTGTCCGAATCAGCGCCGGCCGTGTCATCCGGCGCCAGGCTCCGGGCAGAGGGCAGCAGGGCATCCAGGATGCGCTCTTCGGCGGCATCCTCGGCGCGGTGGCGCACCTTGTCCATGGCCTGCTCGCGCTCCAGCTTGATCGCGACATCGGCAAGATCGCGGACAATGGACTCCACGTCCCGGCCCACATAGCCGACCTCGGTGAACTTGCTTGCCTCCACCTTGATAAACGGTGCCCGGGCCAGTCGCGCCAGGCGCCGGGCGATCTCGGTCTTGCCGACCCCGGTGGGTCCGATCATCAGGATATTCTTGGGAGTGATCTCGGAGCGCAGCGGCTCATCGACCTGCATGCGCCGCCAGCGATTGCGCAAGGCGATGGCGACGGCCCGTTTGGCGGCGTCCTGGCCAATAATATGCTTGTCCAGTTCCTGAACGATTTCTCTGGGGGTCATTTCCGACATTTCAGTTCAATTCGCGTATTTTAAGTCAATTATTTGAATAAATAGCTACAGATAAGCGCAGTTTTCGCAACGACCGTCGAGGCTAACCTGCACTGCCCGCACCGAGTTCCTCGAAGGTCAGCTTGTGATTGGTATAGATGCAGATATCCGCGGCGATTTTCAAGGCGGTCTCGGTAATGGCGCGCGCGTCCATGTCGGTGTTTTCCAGCAGGGCACGGGCCGCGGACTGGGCATAGCTGCCACCCGAGCCAATGGCCATCAGGGCGTTTTCCGGCTCGATGACATCGCCGTTGCCGCTGATGATCAGTGAGGTCTCTGTGTCGGCCACGGCCAGCAGCGCCTCCAGATTGCGCAGCATCTTGTTGGTGCGCCAGTCCTTGGCCAGTTCCACGGCCGCGCGGGTCAGCTGGCCGGAGTGCGCCTCCAGTTTACCCTCGAACAGTTCGAACAGGGTAAAGGCGTCGGCCGTGCCGCCGGCGAAGCCGGCGATCACTTTGTTGTTGTACAGGCGGCGGACCTTGCAGGCATTGCCCTTCATGACGGTGTCGCCCATCGACACCTGGCCGTCGCCGCCGATGACCACACGGCCGTTGCGGCGTACCGACAGGATAGTTGTACCTCGAAACTGCTCCACGGATTCACTCCAGGGTCAAAGGGCGTACGATTGTACACCATCCGATACGGTCTGATCAGTCTGAATTTAAAGGGGTTTTAAGGCAAGCCAGGGTGTGGGGCGGCTACTTGCGTGCGCGCCGCGCGCGCGGGTGCGCCTGGTCGTAAACCCGTGCCAGGTGCTGGAAATCCAGGTGGGTATAGATCTGGGTGGTGCTGATATCCGCATGACCCAGCAATTCCTGCACGGCACGCAGGTCACCGCTGGACTCGAGCAGATGGCTGGCAAAGGAATGCCTCAGGGTATGCGGGTGGATATCACCCGGGAGGCCCTGCTGGCGTGCCCAGCGGCGCACCCGCTGTTGCACGGCGCGTGCACCCAGGCGGCGCCCATGGCGGCCGGTGAACACGGCCGGTTCCGCAGTATCCGCCGGTTGGCCGCGCTGGCGTCGCCAGGCCTGCAGCGCGGCAACTGCCTTGACGCCGATGGGAACGACCCGGGTCTTGGCGCCCTTGCCGGTGACCCGTAGCATGCGCTCCTTCACATCAATGTCGTCCCAGTCGAGTGCCACAAGTTCGCCCAGGCGCAGCCCGGAGGAATACATCAGCTCCAGGATGGCGAGGTCGCGCAGCTCGAGCGCGTCCCGGGCAGTGGCGTTCAGCAGCTGGGTGATGTCATCGACATTCAGCGTGTGCGGCAGGCGCCGCTCGGATTTCGGTGCGCTCACATCGTGTGCCGGGTTGCGGCTGACCTGGCGTTCGCGCAGCAGGTAGTTGTAGAAGCTGCGCAGTGCCGACAGACGGCGCTGGATACTGCGCCCGCCGAGCCCGCGGCGATGTACCTGGGCGGCGTACGGCCTGACCTGGTGCGTGTCCAGGTCGTTCCACCGCGGGATACCCGCGTTCCGGCAGAAGCAGAGAATCTCCTGCAGATCGCGCCGGTAGTGCTTGAGGGTGTTGGCTGAGAGACGGCGTTCCGTCTGCAGGTGATGCAGAAACCGCTCCAGCCAGTGTTGCGGATCAGTCGGCACGGTGCGACGTGCGTGGCATGATCAGGGAGTGGTGCTTGCCCGGTTGCCCGGTTCCAGGTGTGCATTCAGCAGCAGGACGAGTAGTTCACCCAGGTGGGTCAGAAACAGGGTGCCCATGCCGGGATGGAAGCGGTTGCCTTCCTGGCTGCCGATCGCCAGCAGGCCGGTGGCGCCCTGCCTGCCCAGCGGGATGATGGCGGCGGACTCGACGGCTGGTGCCTGGTCGCCGAACAGGTAGGCCAGCTGTTCACGCTTGAAACGGCCGCACTGCGGGCGGCCGGTCTTGAAGAACGATTCGAAGTGCTCGAGTTCGGCGGCTTCACGGTTAAACAGGTCAACGCCGCACTCGCGGGCGTGGGCTTCCGTCAATCCGGCCAGGCGCAGGGTGACGGTGTCGGCCTTGAATTCACCCTGCAGGTGTTCGCACAGCGTATCCAGCGTGGCCTCCAGTGTGTCCGACGTGACCAGACCCAGTGTCAGCTGATGCATGCGTTCGTTGAGCCGGTTGTTGTCGCGTGCCACGTGCACCAGGTCCATCAGCTTGCGTTTCAGCTGGCGGTTCTGGTTGCGCAGGACCTTGACCTGGTGTTCGACCAGCGACACCGCGATGCCGCAGTTATGCGGGATGCGCAGGGTGGCCAGCAGGCTGGGATTGTTCTGGAAGAACTCGGGATTGTCGCGCAGATAATCGGCAACCGTTTTTTCTTCCAGCGGCTGTGCTTCGGCTTGGGTTTGTTGAGATGTCGTCATAACTCGATGCGCCCCGTGAAGACCTGCGTTGCCGGCCCGGTCATGTAGACCGGGTAGCCCTTGCCCGCCCAGCTTACCACAAGATTCCCGCCGCGCAGGGCGACATTCACGCGCGCTGCCAACTGGTCCCACAGGCGCCCGGCGACCACGGCCGCACAGGCTCCGCTGCCGCAGGCCCGGGTTTCCCCGACACCGCGCTCGTACACCCGCAGGCGGATGTGCTCGAAATCGCTGATCTGCATGAAACCGGCATTGACGCGTTCGGGAAAGCGCGGGTGCCGCTCGATCAATGGTCCGAGGCGTTCAACCGGCGCCGTATCGATGTCAACAACCAGGGTGACTGCGTGTGGATTGCCCATGGAAACGGCGGCGATCTCGATCTCCTCGCCATCGAATGCCAGCGTGTAGGACTGGGCGTAGGCCGGGGCATCGAAGGGGATTTCCGCCGGCAAAAGGCGCGGCTCGCCCATGTTCACCGTCACTTGCCCGTCGTCCTCCAGCACCAGTTGCAGGCGCCCGCTGGCAGTCTCGACAGTCAGCTCGCGCTTGTCGGTCAGGCCCTGGTCATGCATGAAGCGCATGAAGCAGCGTGCCCCGTTGCCGCACTGGCCTACCTCGCCGCCGTCGGCATTGAAGATCCGGTAGCGGAAGTCGGTACCCTGCGTTGTCGACGCCTCGACCAGCAGCAGCTGGTCGCAGCCGATCCCGTAGCGCCGGTCAGCGAGCAGGCACACCTGTTCCGGTGACAGCGCCACGACCTGGTTGATGGCATCGATGACCACGAAATCGTTGCCGAGGCCGTGCATTTTCGAAAATTCGAGTTGCATTCAATAATATCCTCACCGCAGAGGCACGGAGAACGCAGAGTAGACAATATTCAAGAAAACAACAAAACATTCACCGCAAAGACGCAAAGGGCGCAAAGAAAACAAGCCTGATCACCGCAGAGTCGCCGAGTACGCAGAGAAATTCATAATTTAAAATTTCCCACCGCGAATACGCAAAGAAAACATTATTGCAACAACACCGACACGAAAAATGACAAGCAGACGTTCATTTGTCATGAGTTGGATAGGCTGTTGTTAGCAAGAATTGTGTTTTGACTTTGCGCCCTTTGCGTCTTTGCGGTGAAGTTTTCCATGGGTTTCTCTGCGTTCTCCGCGTCTCCGCGGTGAAATTGTTTTTGTTTGTCATCCCGGCAGCAGGTGTTCGCCGCGGGTGAGGTCCGCCAGGGTTTCGCGCTCGCGGATGACGTGCAGCTGGTCACCGTCGACCATGACCTCGGCGGCACGCGGCCGCGAATTGTAGTTGGAGCTCATGGTGAAGCCGTAGGCGCCGGCAGAGCGCACCGCCAGGACATCGTTCGCGGCCAGTGCCAGTTTGCGGTCCTTGCCGAGAAAATCGCCGGTCTCGCAGACCGGGCCGACCACGTCATAGGACAGTGCCGGTTCCCCGCTGCGCGGCTGCAGTGGAATGATGTCGTGCCAGGCGTTGTACAGCGCCGGGCGCTGTAAATCATTCATTGCGGCATCGACAATGGCGAAGTGCTTGTCGGCGGTGTGCTTCAGGTATTCCACCCGCGTCAGCAGTATGCCTGCATTACCGGCGATGGCGCGCCCCGGTTCCAGCAGGATCTCCAGCGGGCTGTCGCCGAGTTTTTCCAGTAGTGCGCGGGCATAGGCATCCGGTAGCGGTGGCTTGTCATGCGACTGGTAACGGATGCCGAGGCCGCCGCCCACATCGATATGCTGCAGCGCAATGCCTTCGTCCTGCAGACGTCCGACCAGTTGCAATACCCGCTCGAGTGCGTCGACAAACGGCGTGATCTCGGTCAGCTGCGAACCGATGTGGCAGTCGATGCCGGCGACATGCAGGTGTGGCAGCCCGGCGGCGCGGCGGTAAACTTGCAGGGCCGTGTCGACATCGATGCCGAACTTGTTTTCCCTGAGACCGGTAGAGATGTACGGGTGGGTGCCGGCGTCCACGTCCGGATTGACGCGCAGCGACACCGGTGCGATGTGTCCGCTCTCTCCGGCCACCGTGTTGAGGCGCTGCAGTTCGGTCTCCGACTCGACATTGAAGCAGCGTATGCCGACCTCCAGTGCGCGCCGCATCTCGCTGGCGCGCTTGCCGACGCCTGAGAACACCACCCTGGCGGGATCACCGCCCGCCAGCAGCACGCGCTGCAGTTCGCCCTCCGAAACGATGTCGAAACCCGAGCCCAGTTGTGCCAGCACCTGCAGCACCGCCAGGTTGGAGTTTGCCTTGACCGCGTAACAGATCATATGCGGATGGCCGGCAAGCGCGTCGTTGAACACCCGCCAGTGGCGCTCCAGTGTTGCCCGTGAATAGACGTAGCAGGGAGTACCCACCCGCTCGATGAGTTCGGCGAGGTCGACGTCTTCCGCCCGGAGGTGGTTGTCGCGGTAGGCAAAATGGTCCATGAATGATGCTTCCTGGTCGCGCGGCCGTGCTCAGCCGCGTTCCTGGTGCAGTTCGTTTGGCAGGTAGAGCGGGCCTTTCTGGCCGCAGCCGGCCAGCACCGCGGTGGCGCCGGCGATTAGCAGCAGTAGCCCTAACAGCCAGGATGATATCCGCTTGTTCATAACGCCCTTTCGTAAACCAGCCCGCATTTCTCATCGGGATTCCGGATCTGCACTCTGTTCATTATCTCAGCGCCTTATGTGAAACTACCGCCGCCCGGTGGGAAATGCGGGCTTTCCGTGAGTATACGGTGTGGTTGCGGCAAACCCAATGGCGTGGCTGTTTATGGTACATAGGGGTGTTATGAAACCGGGATTCCTGGATGCAGTCGAAATCAACCCGCCGGCAGCGCCGCGTGCCTGCCTGATCTGGTTGCATGGCCTGGGGGCCGACGGCCACGACTTCGAAACCCTGATCCCCGAACTGGGACTGGTCAACGAACGTGCGGTGCGAGTGGTTTTGCCGCATGCCCCGTATCGACCGGTCACGCTCAACGGTGGCCATGTCATGCGTGCCTGGTACGACATCCTTGCGCCCGATCTGCTCCAGGGTGAAGACAGTCAGGGGATACGGGAATCGGAACAGCAGCTACGGGCACTGATCGAGCACGAGGTCGGCAATGGCATACCCGCCAAACACATCGTGCTGGCCGGATTTTCCCAGGGGGGTGCCATTGCCCTGCAGACCGGCTTGCGCTATCCGCAGCGGCTGGCCGGCATCCTCGCGTTGTCGACCTATATCCCGCTTGCCGCCACACTGGCGGTCGAACGCGCGGCAGATAACGCGGCGGTCCCGATCATGATGGCGCACGGGTTGCACGACCCGGTAGTGCCGCTGGCACTGGCCGAGCGGTCCCGTGATCAATTGCTGGAGCTGGGTTACGCGCTGGAATGGCGCAGTTACCCGATGCCGCATGCCGTCTGTGCGGCCGAGATCGCCGCTATTCGCGGCTGGCTTAGCGCCTGCCTGCCGTAGAAATATCAATAATACTAACTATAGATAACAGTGGGCCGAGACCGTATTCAGACGGCGATGGCGATCCCGCTGTCGTTGTTGCGCGCCTCGTTGAGGGCGGACTCGGCGCGTTCCAGCAAGGACTGCACGTTGTCGTTCTTCTGGCATTGGGTCACGCCATAGCATGCAGTCACGCTGTCCTCCTGATCGTCGCTGATGTGGCCAAGGTGCTCGCCCAGCTTGTTGACCAGCTGCAGGGCGGAGTCCTGGCTGGTCTCCTGGAGGATGAGGATGAAATTGCGGCCCTCGGTGCAGCCGACCAAATCCGCCCAGCGGGTCTGGTCCTTGAGCAGGTAGCTGATCTTCATCAGGGTGCGTTGCTGGATCTCGGCGTTATCCAGGCCCATGACCACGATGGACAGGGGGCTGTTGTAGCGCCGGCTGCGTGCCACCAGCGGTTCCAGTGATACCAGCACACCGTGGCGGCTCAACAGGCTGGTCAGTTTCGTGTCCTTGAGCGATTGCTCTCTGAGTTGATTGGTGAGCGCGTCACGTTCCTGTTTGTGGCGCAGCTTTTCTGTCACATCCTGGTAGAACCGGGCCGTGCCGTCCGCGTGGTCGTCCAGGGGTACGGTGTGCACCGCCAGCCAGCGCACATCGCCGTCCGGCATGATCCAGTTGACCAGGGTGCCCTGCCCCAATAGCGGTGCCAGCAGCCCTTCGTTGCGCAGGTCAGCGGACGTGTTCGCCAGGTCGTATACGGCGTCACCCACCAGTTCGGCAAAGGCGGCGTTGAAACCGCGCGGCTGGCCGGCGTTATCGATCAGCAGGATGCCCAGCGGGCAGGCATCCAGCAGGGTATGGGCTTCCTCGAGTGTGAGCTTGTTCAACATTCAGATCTGTTCCCTTGGCTTGCGATTGAGGCTGGTTTTCGTGTTACAACCCTGACGGTAATGATGCTGCCGGCTTTAGCCTTCCCGGTTTGCGAGCCGCGTCCTAACCGCGGCGATGGCCGCCCGCACCTGCGCGGGTGCGGTGCCGCCCAGGTGGTTGCGTGCCGCCAGCGAGCCTTCCAGTGTCAGCACTTCGAACACGTCCTCACCGATGATCTTGGAAAAGCCCTGCAGCTCCTCCAGTGTCATGGCGGACAGGTCCTTGCCGTTCTCGACCCCGTAACGGACCGCGCGGCCTACGATTTCGTGGGCGTCGCGAAAGGGGATGCCCTTGCGCACCAGGTAGTCCGCGAGATCGGTCGCGGTGGAGAAGCCCTGGCGCGCCGCGCGGGTCATCTCCTCCCGGTGCAGCTCGATTGCGGGCATCATGTCGGCGAAAACCCGCAGCGAGCCCTTGAGGGTGTCGACGCTGTCGAATAGCGGCTCCTTGTCCTCCTGGTTGTCCTTATTGTAGGCCAGTGGCTGGCCTTTCATCAGGATCAGCAGGCTCACCAGATGACCGGTTACCCGCCCGCTCTTGCCGCGCACCAGCTCCGGGACATCCGGGTTTTTCTTCTGCGGCATGATGCTGGAGCCGGTGCAGAAGCGATCCGGCAGTTCAATAAAGTTGAATTGTGCCGATGACCAGAGTATCAGCTCCTCCGAGAACCGTGACAGATGCATCATCGCCAGCGCAGCCACAGCGCAGAACTCGATCACGAAATCCCGGTCACTGACCGCATCCAGCGAGTTGGTGGCCGGTGCATCGAAGCCCAGCAGCCGGGCCGTGTAGGGCCGGTCGATGGGAAAGCTCGTGCCGGCGAGGGCGGCCGCGCCCAGCGGCATGACATTGACCCGCCGCCGGCAGTCCAGCAGGCGCTGGTAGTCGCGCTCCAGCATCTCGATCCAGGCCAGCATGTGGTGACCGAAGCTGACCGGCATGGCAACCTGCAGGTGGGTGAACCCGGGCATGATGGTGTCGACCTCGCGTTCGGCGAGCTCCAGCAGGGCGGCCTGCAGGCGGCCCAGTTCGGCGCACAGAACATCGATCTCGTCGCGCAGGTACAGGCGCAGGTCGGTCGCGACCTGGTCATTGCGCGAACGACCGGTATGGAGTTTCTTGCCGCTCTCGCCGATCCGCTCGATCAGGCGCGCCTCGATGTTCATGTGGATGTCCTCGAGGGCGACCGACCAGGCGAAATCACCCCGCTCGATGTCCACGCGGATATCTTCCAGCCCGTCCACTATCCGGTTGCACTCGGTCTCGGTGATAATCCCGACATGCGCCAGCATGCGTGCATGGGCAATCGAACCGGTGATGTCATAGCGGTAAAGCCGGTGATCGAACCCGATAGAGGCGGTGAAGGCCTCGACGAAGGCGTCGGTCGACTCGGTAAACCGGCCGCCCCAGGGTTTATCCTTGGCGTTATCGTCCGTCATGCTGTTAACCACTGATCACGTGTTGGCGCAGTATAACCAATCCGCAACCGCTTTGCGTTTGCCGGCGGCAGACCGGCATGGCTTGCAGCAGGGCCGCTTAACCATGAAACTGCTCCCATGAACGACCTGGCAGCGAACAGCGCAGGCATCGAGCAGGGGGACGGTTTCTTCCTGCCCAACTTCTGCGATGTACGGCTGGTGTTCGCGGTGGTCATCATGGCCGAGCTGCTGGCCTTCGTGCTGGTGCTGGTAACCCCAAGCCTGCTGGACGACCGCTGGAGTGACCTGGGGGTGATCTCCCTGTTCCTGCAGTGGATCGCCCTGACCAGCGCGGCACTGCTGTGCCTGGCGCGGCCGCTGCTGTCGCGGCTGGGCAATACGGCGGCGGTGCTGATCAGCTACCTGCTGGTCCTGCTGATCACGGCGCTGCTCAGCGAGACCGCCTTCTGGTTGATGGTGCGCAGCACAATCCTGCCATCGATCGACAGCGAACAAAACGGTGTCTTCCTGCTGCGCTGCCTAGGAGTCAGCGCGGTGATCACGGCTGTCACCTTGCGTTACCTGTATGTCCAGCACCAGTGGCGGCAACAGCTCCAGGCCGAGGCCCGTGCCCGGGTGGCGGCCCTGCAGGCACGCATTCGCCCACATTTTCTGTTCAACAGCATGAATACCATCGCGGCCTTGACGCGCTCGGACCCGGATACCGCCGAGGAGGCCATCCATGACCTGTCCGACCTGTTTCGCGCCGCATTGGACACCGTAGATGAGCACGCCACCCTGGACGCGGAACTCACCCTGGCGCGGCGCTATCTGAATATCGAGGCGCTGCGGCTGGGCGAGCGCCTGGCGGTGGAGTGGGACACAGCGGCGCTGCCACCCGACGTAAATGTGCCGCCGTTGATTCTGCAACCCTTGCTGGAAAACGCCATCTATCACGGGATTGAGCCGCTGGCCGAGGGCGGCACCATCCACATCCGTGGCGAGCTAACCAATGGCTGGATCGCGATCCGGGTCAGCAACCCGGTGGCCGGGCGCACTACGGGCGGCCACAACCAGGGAAACCGTATTGCCCAGGAGAATATCCGCCAGCGGCTGCAGTTGGCCTTTGGTAAACGGGCCGGGCTGGAGACGCGCCAGCAGGACGGGCACTACCAGGTGACGATCCGGTTTCCAGGGGAGCAAGCGTCATGAGGGTGCTGGTGGTCGATGATGAAGCCCCGGCGCGTGAACGCCTGCGGCGGCTGCTGGAAGGACTGGACAATTGTTCGGTATGCGGCGAGGCGGCCACCGGACAGGCGGCGCTGGCCCTGTCCGAGGAGCGCCTGCCGGACATCCTGCTGATGGACATACGTATGCCGGGCATGGATGGTCTGGAGGCGGCGCGCCACCTGCTGGCGCTGGAACAACCGCCCGCCATCATCTTCACCACAGCCTACAACGATCATGCCCTCGAGGCCTTCGATATGCACGCCGTCGATTACCTGCTCAAGCCGGTGCGCCGGGAGCGCCTGGCCGAGGCGCTGGATAATGCCCGGCGCCTGACGCGCGTACAGGCCGCCGCGCTCCAGCAGGCCGGTGAGCGCGGCACTGCACGTACCCGTATCTGCGCGCGGGTACGCGGCAGCCTGCAGCTGATACCCGTCGAGGAGGTTCGTTATTTCCAGGCGGACCAGAAATACGTGACCGTCGCCACCCCGGAGGGGCAGGTGCTGATCGAGGAGACCCTCAAGTCACTGGAGGATGAATTCCGGGAACAGTTCATCCGCGTGCACCGCAACGCCCTGGTTGCAGTGCGCTACCTGTGCGGACTGGAGAAGGATGCCGGCGGCCACTTCAGGGTTCAGTTGGAGCGGGTTGACGAGCAGCTCGAGGTCAGCCGGCGCCATATCGCGGACGTGCGCCAGCGCATCAAGTTGCTGCAGTCCTAGTTTTGCGCGAGGCGGCAGGGCGACCGCGCGGACAGCCGCTGGGGATCCCTCAGCTTCAGCAAGGCGGTATCGATGCAGCCGTCCAGGTAACCCCCGAACATCTCGAGTGTGTTGATGCCGACCATGCGTTCCGCGAGTTCCCTGCCGTCGGCATCGACAAACAGGATGGTGGGCGTAACAAACACCCGGAAGGCGTGCGCCAGCTCCGCGGCCTCAAGGGACCGGCCCAAGAAATCCCTGACATGGGAGCCATTGTCGATGATCAGCTTGCGGATGATGATCTTGTCCGCGTAGTCGCCGCTGAGCAGCATCGGTTCGAGAAATTCTTCTTCCAGGTCGTCACAGTAGGAACACCCGATGGCGCTGAAGGCAAGCAGGATCGGCAGCCTGTCGGCCCGGGCGCCCTGCCCGTCCTGCTGCAGGTCTTCCCCGACCGGCACCTCGACCTCGGCGCTGAGGGCGGCGCTGGCCAGCCACAATAATGCACATCCGCAAACAACGGGCTTGTATAATCGTTTCATAATGGCTACTCGCTGTCTCGATTCGATCACAGCCAGACCCTATTAATCGAACACTAACAGGCCCATGTCAACCGAGTTATTGCGAATCGCCACCCGTAAAAGTCCACTGGCCCTGTGGCAGGCCGAGCATGTGCGCGCGCGCCTGCAGGCCGTGCACCCGGGCCTCGAGGTGGAACTGGTCACTATGAGCACCCAGGGCGACCGGGTGCTGGACAGCCCGCTGGCAAAGATCGGCGGCAAGGGTCTGTTCGTGAAGGAGCTCGAGCAGGGCATGCTGCAGGGAGATGCCGATATCGCGGTGCACTCCATGAAGGACGTGCCGGTTGGCTTTCCACCCGGTCTGGGTATCGGCGTGATTCTGGAGCGCGAGGACCCGCGCGATGCCTTTGTCTCGAACCGCTACGCCGCAGTCGACGAGTTGCCGCAGGGCGCACGGATCGGCACCTCCAGTCTGCGCCGTCAGTGTCAGCTGCGCGCCCGACGTCCCGACCTGGAAATCCTCGACCTGCGCGGCAACGTGGGCACCCGTTTGTCCAAGCTCGATAACGGCGACTACGACGCTATCGTGCTGGCCTGTGCGGGCCTGAAACGCCTGGGTCTTGAGGCACGCATCACCGCGGCCCTGGAACCGGAGCAGAGCCTGCCGGCCATTGCCCAGGGCGTGATCGGTATCGAGTGCCGCATCGATGACGCGCGCGTCCGGGGCCTGATTGCGGCGCTGGACCATCCCGATACCCGCCTGCGTACCCTGGCCGAGCGCGCCATGAACGCCACGCTGGCCGGCGGCTGTCAGGCCCCGGTGGCCGGGTATTCCGAGCTGCTGGGCGACCGCATCGAGCTGCACGGCCTGGTGGGCTGGCCGGATGGCAGCGAGATCATCCGCGGACACATCAGCGGGCCGGCGGTCGATGCCGAGTCACTGGGACGCGAGTTGGCCGAGGACCTGCTGGCGCGCGGGGCGCGGCCCATCCTTGAGAAATTGCTCGGCGACGCATGAGACTGTGCGGCGTCGGCGCTTCGCGAAATGACGCCTGAGGCGACATTGCAGGGCCTGCGTGTCCTGGTGACGCGTCCTGCCGGCCAGGCGGAGCACCTCTGTCGACTGATCGAGGCCGCCGGTGGCACGGCCGTGCGCCTGCCGGCCATCGAGATCCTTGATCCCGTGGACATGACGCGACTCGAAGCGGTGACCGCATCGCTGTCTTCCTATGATCTGGCGGTCTTCGTTAGCGTTAATGCGGTCCGCAAGGGTCTGGACTTCATCATGGCACGGGGTGCGTGGCCTGAACACGTCAAGATCGCCAGCGTCGGCGCACGCTCGGCACAGACGCTGGAAGCCTATGGACTGGCAGTGGATCTGGTGCCTCAACACCAGTTCAACAGCGAGGCCCTGCTGGCGCTGGATGAGTTGCAGGACATGTCCGGCCAGCGAGTGGTCATCTTTCGCGGCAACGGCGGTCGCGAACACCTGTTTGAAACCCTGACGGCGCGCGGCGCCGCGGTCGAGTATGCCGAAGTCTACCGGCGTGCCTGCCCCGAGGTCGACTCCCATAGTATCCTGCATCACTGGCAGCCGGGGGTACTGGACGTGATTACCATCACCAGCAACGAGACCCTGCAGAACCTGTTTGACATGGCCGGTGCGGCAGGCCGGCCGCTGCTGCGGCGGATACCGCTGGTTGTGGTCAGCCAGCGCCAGTCCCTGCTGGCGGAGCGGCTGGGATTCAGTCAGGCGGCGTTGGTGGCGGACAATGCCGACGATGCGGCGATGGTGGCGGCGCTGCAGCGGTTCAGGACCGCACAGGACGGCTGACACCGTGCCGGTCCTGGCTCGGCCGGCAGGCGTTAATCGGCGGGTGCGGCGTATTCAAAGGAATCGGAATAGAACTGCGCCTCGTCCATGCCGTGCTCAATGAACCGGCGGTGGCCGGCCTCCACCATGGGCGGCGGGCCGCTGGCATAGACATCGTAGTCGGCCAGGTCCGGGTAGTGGCGCACCACGCTGTCGGTGACAAAGCCGGTCTCGCCGGCCCAGTCGTCCCCGGGCAGCGGTTCCGACAGCACGGGGGTGTACTTGAAGTTGGCGTGTTGCTGCAGCCAGCGCAGCGGCAGTTCCTCGAGGTAGAGGTCACGCCTTGAGCGCGCACCCCAGAACAGGTGCAGCGGCCGCTGCATCCCGATGTAGAAGGCATGCTCCAGCATGCCCTTGAGCGGTGCGAAGCCGGTGCCGCCGCCAATCAGGATCAGCGGGCGCTCGCTGTCCTCGCGCAGGAAGTAGGTGCCCAGCGGGCCCTCGAGACGCAGCAATGCCTTTTCCTTGAGATCATGAAAGACCTGGCCGCTGAAGTGGCCGCCCTCGACATAACGCACATGCAGCTCGATGAACTTGTCATCGTGCGGGGCATTGGCGATGGAAAAGGCGCGCGGCACATGGTCCTTCAGCAGCACATTGATGTACTGACCGGCAAGAAACTGCAGCCGGTTGCTGCTCGGTACCTTCAGGTAGATGCGGATGACGTCATGGGCCAGCTGTTCCAGGCGATCGACCCGGCAGGGCAATTTCTTGATCTCGATATCCTTGACGGCATCGACCTCGCGTACCTCGATGGTCAGGTCGCAGGCCGGGTGTGCCTGGCAGAACAGCGCCTTGCTGGCGGCCGCGTCTTCAGGGCCCAGTGCGGGCGGCAGTCCGCCGGTGTAGCCCACGGAACCACTCAGCACGGTCCCCATACAGGAACCGCAGGCCCCGTTGCGGCAGCCATAGGGCAGTATAATGCCCTGGCGCAGCGCGGCATCGAGAACGGTTTCATTTGCCTCGACGCTGAATTCGTGGCCGCTGGACTCGACTTTGACTTGATATGACATTCAATTACTTACAGCGATTGCAACGGAGCGGCATTGTCGCTGATTTCACCCGGGAGATAAACCGATGGCGCCTGTGTTAATAGTCGGCTGCGGGTATATCGGCCGGCGGGTAGCCGCCCTGCTGCAGGCACGTGGTGCCGCCGTCACCGGGCTGGTGCGTTCCGATGCAACGGCGCAAGGCCTGCGCGATCAGGCTGTCCGGGTCCTGCGGGTGGACCTGGATGACGCGGAGGCAGGCGCGCACTGGGCGCGTGGTTTTGCGGATATCTTCTATTTCGCCCCACCCCCTCCGCAGGGCGAGACCGATACGCGCATGGCGGCCTTTCTGCAGGCGCTGGACGCGGAGTCGCCGCCGCGGCGCATCGTCTATATCAGCACCAGTGCCGTCTACGGTGATTGCCAGGGCCGCTGGATTACCGAGGCCGAGCCGGTCAACCCTGCCACGGCGCGCGGACGGCGCCGGCTGGACGCCGAAGACCGACTGCGCGCCTGGGCGGCCGAGCATGGCGTGCAGTGGATCATACTGCGGGTGCCGGGCATCTATGGTCCGGGAAAACTGCCGCTGGCACGGTTGCGCGCCGCTACGCCGGTGCTGCGCGAGGCAGACGCGCCCTATACCAACCGTATCCACGCGGACGACCTCGCCGCGATCTGCGTGGCAGCCAGGGACAGTGTGCAAGCCAATACGCTTTACAACGTCAGCGACGGCCATCCCAGCAATATGACGGATTACTTCTTCAGGCTGGCCGATGCCGCGGGGCTGCCGCGGCCGCCCGAGGTCGCACGCACCGAGGCCGGGCAGGTGCTCACCCCGGGAATGCTCTCCTTCCTGCAGGACTCACGCCGCATGGACAACCGCAAGCTGCTGGCGGAGTTGGGGATCGAACTTCAATACCCGGACCTGGATGCCGGTCTGAAAGCGTGTTTTGACTAAAAAGAAGACATTCTATTTATTTATTCTGTCTCCGTCCTCTATTTGCTGTTTTCAAACAAATAGTAGAACGTCCCCTTTTATTCTAGGGGATGCCTGATTAACTCATCTTGCGTCATTCCGGCGAAAGCCGGAATCCAGCAACCGCCTTATTCGCGCCTACAGGATTCCGGGTCTCCGCTACGCTCCGCCCGGAATGACGGCTTGATCAGACTTTCTCTAGGCCTCGATATTGATGGGGAGGGCAGTGGTGTACTTCATCTGTTGCATGGCGAAGCTGGAGGTCACATTGGAAAGCTCGATACGGCCAATCAGCTTCTTATAAAACCGGTCATAGGCCTCAATGCTGCTCACAACAACACGCAGCAGATAATCCACTTCTCCGCTCATTCTATAGATTTCCATAACCTCCGGCAGGACAGTGACCGCCTGGTTGAAGTGGTCTATCCATTCATTGGTGTGCTGGTCCGTCTTGATAGCCACAAATACCGTGACACTGGCATTGACTTTTTCGGGGTCGAGCAGGGCAACCCGGGCGCGGATTATACCGTTCTGCTCCAGTTTCTGAATGCGTTTCCAGCAGGGTGTGACGGAGAGGGGTACCTGCGCGGCAATTTGCTTGACCGTCAGTCCGGCATCCGCTTGCAGTAGATGCAGAATTTTCCTGTCGGTGGCGTCCATAAAAATATAATTCTACAAAAATACATAATGAAAGTAAGAAAAGTTATCCTAACAGAAAAAATACCATAAATATAATATTAATTTCTACATTACCGCTAATCTCGATAAAAATATTATAGACTGGTATTGAGTTTTGAATTGGGGCCAGATCATGACAGGAACAATTGAATCTATTTCGATGCAGCTGGAAATCCTGGGGCAACCAAATTATGTCGCCAGTTGGAGTGTCGCCGGCATCCCCGGTTTCATCCAGACGGTACTGGACCGCTGGCAGCGGAACAATGGGGAACTGCCTGATCGATTTATGCTGGTTGCCTGTCCGCAGGTGGAAATCAATGCCCTGGGGGGTCTCCCTGACCGGGTTCGTGAATTGACAAATCCACGTCTGCGTTTCCAGCATTTCACCGGGTGTCACAAACCCTATCTGGTCATTATGATAGTTGGCGAAGATGCCGGTGCCCGCCGTGAGATGGTGCAGAAAATGCTCTCGTGGTCCGAGGGATACCAGGTGGAATACGTGGACAGGACAACGCGGTTACGGTTTATTGAGGCAACCGAGGAATGCGAGGACACAGCCGGGTAAGGCAATAAAAAGGTGTCAGGAACCTTTTCAATCCACAGTTAATGAAAAGGTTCCTGACACCTTTGTTAGTGCTTTGTTAGTGTAACTTGAGGGTTGCATAATCACCCAGTGCATCCTGCATCGCCTGCATGCCGGGATAATCGGCATTAAAAGGGTAATTATAGGCGCCACCACAAATCAGGGTCAGCGCGTTCTGAGTCAGATCGGAATCCAGTGTCATGTGATAGGCGTACATGTACCACTCTGATGAAGAATCCGACGCCAGGGTCAGATCCCCGAGCGCTGCCAACATGAGCTTATCGTCCGGGCGCATGACATAGTGAGTGACGCCACGGACCTTGCCGATCCGGTACCTGCCTGAAGGCACGGTTTGCGGTTCTTCCATGATGTGCTGCACTTCGAGTTCACAGTGCGGCTGATACTCGCTGGCAGCGTGCGCCAACACACCCTCCTGGAAAATAACCCGGACCCGGCCGGGTGTAATCGTAATGTCCCGGTGCAGGATAAATTCAGCGCCGGCGAGTTCACGGAACAATGTGCCTCCCGGTCTTGCCATAAAACCGGCCTGACAGGCCGTCAGGACCAGCACTGCGAGCAGTATCGGATAAACGCGACGGATCTTCATATCCTGTAGTCTAGCCCGTTTTTATCACCGGGATAGGCAATGCCCGAATCCACGCCGTCTAGTTCCTGATCTGCAATCTGTACTTTGCATCAGTACCTTATGTGGATCTACCGCCGCCCGGTGAGAAATGCGGGCTCGCAGTCGATTCGTGCTTGCTGACCCGGGCAAGCCCTGGCAGTGACGGGGTCGATCGGTTTAATCGATCCCCAGTTCATCCCAGATGGCGTCGATGCGGGCCTTGACCGCATCGTCCATGCGGATCGGTCGGCCCCAGGTGCGCTCGGTCTCGCCCTTCCACTTGCCGGTTGCATCCAGGCCGATCTTGGAGCCCAGGCCTGATACCGGCGAGGCAAAATCGAGGTAGTCGATGGGGGTGTTCTCGATGATGGTGCAGTCGCGCGCCGGGTCCATGCGGGTGCTGATGGCCCAGATGACGTCCCGCCAGTCGCGCACGTTGATGTCGTCGTCGGTGACAATCACGAACTTGGTGTACATGAACTGGCGCAGGAACGACCAGACGCCGAACATGACGCGCTTGGCATGTCCGGGATACTGCTTTTTCATGCTCACGCAGGCGACCCGGTAGGAGCAGCCCTCCGGCGGCAGGTAGAAATCGGCGATCTCGGGGAACTGTTTCTGCAGGATGGGCACGAACACCTCGTTCAGCGCCACGCCGAGCACGGCCGGTTCATCCGGCGGCCGGCCGGTATAGGTGCTGTGGTAAATGGGGTCCTCGCGCTGGGTAATGCGTTCGATCGTGAACACCGGGAAGCGCTCAACCTCGTTGTAATAGCCGGTGTGGTCGCCGAACGGGCCTTCGTCGGCCGTATCATCCGGCAGGATATGACCCTCCAGGATGATTTCTGCGCTGGCCGGGACCTGCAGGTCGTTGCTCTGGCAGCTAACCAGTTCGGTCCGGGCGCCGCGCAGCAGGCCGGCAAAGGCGTATTCGGACAGGGTATCCGGCACCGGGGTGACGGCGGCCAGGATGGTGGCCGGGTCCGCCCCCAGGGCCACGGCGACCGGGAAGGGTTCGCCCGGGTGGCTCGCGCACCAGTCGCGGAAGTCCAGCGCGCCGCCGCGGTGGGCCAGCCAGCGCATGATGACCCGGTTGCGGCCGATGACCTGCTGGCGGTAGATGCCCATGTTCTGGCGCGGCTTGTGCGGCCCGCGGGTGACCACCAGTGCCCAAGTGATCAGCGGTCCGGCGTCCTCCGGCCAGCAGGTCTGGATCGGCAGCGTGGCCAGGTCGACGCCACCGGCCTCGATCACCCGTTCCTGGCAGGGGGCCTGCTTGACCAGCTTCGGCGCCATGTCCAGCACCTTCTTGAACAGGGGCAGCTTCTGCCAGGCGTCCTTCACCCCGTGTGGTGCCTCCGGCTCCTTCAGTGCAGCCAGCAGTGTGCCCACCCCGCGCAGGTCTGCGACCGAGTCCGCGCCCATGCCCAGGGCCACCCGTTCCGCAGTGCCGAACAGATTTGCCAACACCGGGATGGAATGGCCGGTCGGGTTTTCGAACAGCAGGGCCGGACCCCCGGCGCGCAGGGTGCGGTCGCAGATCTCGGTCATCTCCAGGCGCGGGTCGATTTCGCGGCGGATGCGCTTGAGTTCTCCGCGTTGCTCGAGTTGCTGGATAAAGTCACGCAGGTCTTTATAGGGCATGCTGGTCCACCGGTAGAGATGCTGGAATTAAATTATAAAACAGCAGGTTATAATTATTTATTTGGTTATATGTAATATTATATTATTCTCTAGATATCAAATTCAGCCAGCACCGGCGTGTGGTCGGAGGGGCGCTCCAGGCGGCGCGGTTCCTTGTCGATCTGGCAGGCATGGCAGCGCTTGGCCAGTGCCGGATTGGCCAGGATCAGGTCGATGCGCAGGCCGCGGTTGCGGCGGAAGGCGGCAGCCCGGTAGTCCCACCAGCTGAAGCTGGCTTCCTCCTGGGGAAACAGCCTGAAGGTATCGACCAGGCCCAGGTCCATGATTCGCTGCAGGGCCTCGCGCTCGGGGGTACTACAGAGGATGCGCTCGTGCCAGGCCTCGGGGTCATGCACGTCGCGGTCCTCGGGGGCGATATTGAAATCCCCCAGCACCACCAGCAGGCGGTGGTGTTTAAGCTGATCCTGGACGTAGTCGGCTACCCGGGCGAGCCATTCCAGTTTCCAGGCATATTTATCGCTGCCGACCTCCTGGCCGTTGACCACATACAGGTTGAGGACGCGCACCCCGCCGATGGTCGCGGCCAGGATGCGGCGTTGCGGGTCATCGAGGCCGGGGATGTCGGTCAGTACGTCATGCGCAGGCTGCTTGCTGATGAGGGCCACGCCGTTGTAGGTCTTCTGACCCGAGTACTCGACCCGGTAGCCGGCGGCCTCGATATCCCCGGCCGGGAAGTTTTCGTCGGTCAGCTTGGTCTCCTGCAGGCACAGGATGTCGGCCTGTGAGCTCGCCAGCCAGTCCAGCACCTGGGGTAGGCGCACCTTGAGGGAATTGACGTTCCAGCTGGCGATCTTCACGCCGATGCTTCCGCCAGACCGCTGTGGCGCAGCAGGGCGTCGATGGTCGGTTCGCGGCCGCGGAATTCCACGAACAGTTCCAGCGGCTCGCGCGAACCGCCCTGCTCGAGGATGCTGCTGAGGAATCTGTTGCCCGTATCCCGATTGAAGATGCCGGTCTCTTCGAAGGCGGAGAAGGCATCGGCGGAAAGGACCTCTGCCCACTTGTAGCTGTAGTAACCGGCCGCGTAACCACCGGAGAAGATGTGAGTGAAGCCGTTTTCGAAGCGGTTGAAGGCCGGTGGCTGGACCACGGCCACGTTGCGGCGCACCTCCTCGAGGATGTCATGGATACGCGCCCCCCGGTCGCTGTCGTACTCGCGGTGCAGACGGAAATCGAACAGGGCGAATTCCAGCTGACGGACCATCTGCATGGCGGACTGGAAGTTCCTGGCCCGGCGCATGCGCTGAAACAGGTCATCCGGGATGGCCGCATCGCTTTGGTAGTGGCGGGCAAACAGGTCCAGTGCCTCGCGCTCCCAGCACCAGTTCTCCATGAACTGGCTGGGCAGTTCCACCGCATCCCAGGGTACACCGCTGATGCCGGAGACCCCGGCATAGTCGACCTGGGTCAGCATGTGGTGCAGGCCGTGGCCGAATTCGTGGAACAGGGTAATCACCTCGTCGTGGGTGAACAGGGCGGGGTCGTCGCCGATGGGTGGGGTAAAGTTGCAGGTCAGGTAGGCGACCGGGGTCTGCACCCCGCTCTGTCCACGACGCCGGCTGATGCACTCGTCCATCCAGGCGCCACCGCGCTTGTGCGGCCGGGCGAACAGGTCGAGGTAGAACTCGCCGCGCAGATGGCCGTCGGCGTCATGAATGCGGTAGAAGCGCACGTCCGGGTGCCAGCTATCCACACCGGTAACGCTGTCGATACTCAGACCGTAGAGGCGCTCGACAATGGAGAACAGGCCCTGCACCACGCGCGGTTCGGGGAAATAGGGCTTCAATTCTTCCTGGGAAATGGCGTACTTGTCCTGGCGCAGTTTTTCAGAGTAGTAGCCGATGTCCCAGGCCAGTAGCTCGTCACTGCCATGGTGTTCACGGGCATAGGCACGCACTTCCTCGAGCTCGTGGGTGGCGGCAGTCTTCGAGCGTGTGGCCAGGTCGTAGAGAAATTCCATGACCTGGTCGGTGGACTCGGCCATCTTGGTGGCCAGGGAACGCTCGGAATAATTATCGAAACCGAGCAGGCGCGCGGCCTCGTGGCGCAGACCGATAATCTGTTCCATGAGTGCGGCATTGTCCCAGCGTCCGGCATCGGGCCCCTGGTCTGAGGCGCGTGTGACATAGGCCGTGTACATCTCCTCGCGCAGCGCGCGGTTGTCGGCGTAGGTCATCACAGGGTAGTAGGAGGGAAACTCCAGCGTGAACACGTAGCCCTCCAGGCCGCGCTGCCCGGCGGTTTGCCGGGCCAGTGACAGGGCGCTTTCCGGCAGTCCGCCCAGCAGGGACGCGTCAGTGATCTGCTTGTGCCAGGCGTTGGTGGCATCGAGCACGTTGTCGCTGAACTTCGAGGTCAGCTGCGAGAGTTCCTGCATGATTTCCTTGTAGCGGTCGCGCGCCGCCTGGTCCAGTTCGATGCCGGACAGGCGGAAATCGCGCAGCGCGTTTTCGATGATCTTCTTCTGGGCGGTGTCGAAGCCCGGGTAATCCGTGCCGTCCGCGATCTGCCCGAAGGCGTTGT
>JAOTTU010000119.1 GCA_029864225.1 Gammaproteobacteria bacterium
TTATTTGATGTCGTGTAACCGCTATAAAATAAATACCCTTTAATTGCTCATCTATTCATATCAAGTATCTTATGACTCAAAATACGCTGGCTCAAGTCTGCTGAGATCGTCGAATAAAAATCTTGCATCAGCTGAAAATAGATCGTATTTGGTCAGCTCTGTGAAAGGAACCAGGCGAATTTGCATTATCTCGGGTGACGGGGATTTGATGTCACCAGATATCAAATCAGCACGTAGCGTATCGAACCCGCGGCTTGGGGTGCACCGATAATAGAAATCCAGCCGGTATGGACCAGGTTCTTCTGAAACGTAGGGGATTGCGTCCACTCTAATCAGTTGATGGACGTCTATCTCGATCCCTAGTTCTTCCCTGACCTCCCGTCGAAGCGCTTTTTCAATTACATCATCTGGAGATGAATCATTCCTTGGAATAGTAGGATTTCCATCAATCGAATCAAGAGACCCGCCAGGAAGTCCCCAAGCACCCTTGGATCGATAGCTGTGTTGGACTAACAGCACCTCTGGGGGAGATGAGTCTCCATCGATCATGACTGCAACTACACCTACCACCCAATTTCTTGCAAGCAACCCCTTCAGGAATCCTGCTATCCGGGGTGGAAATAACTTCCATACGACAAGTAAGTTACGATGAATAAGAGGATGTCTTTCAATGAAACGGGTGAACTGGGGAAACATCTCTGGTATCCCTGCAGGAATAGATAATGAGGCGAAATATTCTAAGTCTATGTCTTTTGTGTGCTGTTCTATCAGGCAAGCCGCAACTGTGCCAAGGAAGCGAGCGCATTTCCCCCGCTTATGTCCGGAATGATGTTCAACTCGAGCACAGTGACCGCCAGGAGCTCGACGTGGTGGTGTTCCGTCTCGCTGGTCGCGCCTTGGGGATTGAAGTTCCACTGCTGCCGCACGATTTCACGGAACGACTGCCCGCCATCTGGCGACCAACGCAAGACGTACTCTTGCGTGCGCTCAGTGTGGGTCTCCACGAAGTTCAGCCAGATCCGCCGGATCCGTAGCGGAGAATCGAAGAGAAGCCGGATCGTCTGCTTTCCGGGCCCTGCGGCACGCCACCCCGAGGCATGACCGGGCAGCAACGCTGACTCAATTGGATGAGCGGCATCCTCCGAGGTGATTTCCACCTCCGCGAGCCCATCAATATTTAACCAGTCCTTGTCAAAAGATGCTGTTTCTTGCCGAACTGGCGTGATGATTTTCTTGTGCATCGCTGCGCCTCCTGGTTTCAAGCTAGAGAAACTCTCAGACGCCTAAATACTATTAGGTGGCCTAACAGTTAGATTTAGTTTTTATTTAGAGGCTATGTTTGTACTTCCGTTTCTATTGCTTCCTACAAGATAGTGCCATGTTATACGGCCTAATGGTTTTATCTTATAACTTGTTAGTTTAAATGGAGCTGGCGAGAGGAGTCGAACCCCCGACCGGCTGATTACAAATCAGCTGCTCTACCAACTGAGCTACGCCAGCGTGATATGAATAACAGGCGCGTATTCTAGTTAATCCGCGCGGCCACCGCAATTCACTGGCAGGCCAGTTTCTTCAGGCGGATCTCCGGGTATTCCTCAAGAATTTGCTGCCCCGCCGAGGTCTCAAAATTTTCCAGGTCCAGCCAGTGGACGGTACCGGTTGAATAGCGTGGCTCAATCAGTGGCTCGAAACCAAGCTTGCGAATTCGTTCACGGTGCTTGTTGGCCGATGCGAGTTCCCTGTAGATACCTAGCGAAACAAGGTCCTCCGCACCAATAAAATAATCCTTGACCTTGTTCTCCTTGAGCACGTTCACCACCTGCAGCGCCTGCTCGTGACCCAGCGTCGGCAGGTAGACCCAGTACCCGATCTGTTTCTGTACATCACTGCTGCGCGGCTGCGGCTCAAACCCAAGCTCCCTGAGTCGCGCCTCGGCTGCCTGCATTTCCGCCGCCACCATAAACGGGCCAAGCACGTGACAGGTCAGGGGCGCACCCGCACCCGGTGGCTGCACGTCGGTCAGCTCCTGGATATCAGACACATCCCCGGAACCGGTGCTCGCGTGTCTTTCCTGCAACGTCGTCAGCGAGCGAACATCGGGTGGTAATGGCGGCAGGGTTCGCACGACCACGGCCTCCGGCGTATCCCCGATCATGTTCCAGGCAAAATAGAGGCAGTTCGCGACCACCAGTATATAGATCACGTAGCGCATGCTTCCTCCCTGGCAAGAATGGCAATCCCCTTCAATACGAGCTCGGGATCGTGGCGCGGCTGCCAGCCCAGCAATGGCAGTATGCGGCTGGCGTCACCTCCGGTGATCAGTATTTCGGTCCGCTCTCCCAACTCGGCGACAATGTCTGCTACGACTCGGTCGATCATCGCACCGGCCATGTAGCTGACACCGTTATTGACGGCCTCCGCGGTGCCCTGCGCGAGCAGAGTCACGCCCGGGCACCTGGCACCCGGCCGGGACCCGATGTCCGAGGTATCCGCCAATAATGCCCGCTTCATCATATCGAGTCCGGGTGCGATTATGCCACCCTGATGCCGGCCGTTCGCGTCCAATGCATCGATGGTGATGGCGGTCCCGCAGTCGATAATACAGGCTGGACCCGGTGTCGCGTTACGGGCCGCCACCAGTGCCGCCCAGCGGTCGACGCCCAGCCTATCGGGTTCGGTATAGGCATTGATCACCCCCGACGCCGCCTCATCAACACGGATATAGCAAGGCGAAAGTTGCCAATGGGCCGCCACCCAGTCGTTGATCTCGCGCTGCAAGGCCGGCCCGGCGACATTGGCAACGGCGACACCATCCGGCACAGGCAAGTGGCCCCAGGCCGCACTCGCCAGCTCGCCGAAATCCCGGTTGCGACGCAGAAAGTAGCCACGGCACACGAAGCGGCCATTTCCCTCGACGGCCCACTTTACCGAGGTGTTGCCGACATCGAGCAGCATCATGGCGCCACCCGCAGGCTCACCTCGCCGGAGACGAAACGCCGGCGCCCGGTATCCGTTTCCACCAGCAGCGCGCCACCGGAATCCACGCCACAGGCGCGCCCCCGGATCCACTCGTTGGGCAACTGAAGACGGATCTTGCGGCCATTAATCACGTCATGCCGGCGCCATTCATCCAGGAAAGGCTCCAGCCCCGCTTGCTCGAATTCTGCAATCGCGGAAAAACTGCAATCCAGCAGCCCCGCTGCAAGCTGGTTACGCGGAAAGTGCCCCCTCCCCGTCAACCGGCACAGGTCGGTCCAGGGCTGATCGATACCACTGGCGGCCCCGTCAGGCATCGCAACATTCACCCCCACACCAATGATGACGCTACACGGCCCGCTGCTCTCCCCCACCACATCGATCAGGATACCGGCCAGCTTGGCCCCGTCCACCAGCACGTCATTCGGCCATTTCAATCCGGCAGCATCGATGCCGAAGGCACGCAGGCTGCGCAACAGGGCCACACCGATCACCAGGCTGAGCCCGCCCAGTCCCGCGGCGCCGGCGTCGGAACGCCATAACAGGGAGAGATACAGGTTGGCGGCGAACGGGGAAACCCACGGCCGGTTGCAGCGTCCACGCCCGGCATGTTGAACTTCCGCGAGGCAGACGCTCCCCGAGGGCGCCCCGTCCAGGGCCAGCTTGCGCAGGTAGGTGTTGGTCGAGTCGATCTCGAGAAAGGTATCAAGGCGCGCCAGCCGTGCCCGCGTAGCGGGACTGAGCCCGGCCAGGATGGCCTCGGCATCCAGCAGTTCGAGCGAACCCGGCAGCCGGTAGCCCTTGCCGCGCATGACTTCCAGTGGCATACCGTGCTCACGCAGGGTACGCACCTGCTTCCAGACCGCCATCCGGCTCACGCCCAGCGCCGCGCCCAGGGCCTCCCCGGAATGGTAATTCCCATCCGAGAGCAGACTCAGCAACTGGCGTCGCATCGACATGCCGGCAGCTTATCACAACAGCACGTCCACGCAGCCGCGGAATACGGGGCCGCTAGGTGCGGTACTCCGCATTGATCCGGACATAGTCATAGGAGAGATCACAGGTCCAGATCCGTTCGAAGAACTCGCCACGCCCGAGCAAGACGCGAATGGTGAAGGCGTCCCGGTCCATCACGGCCTGCCCGGCGGCCTCGGTGTACTCCGTCGCCGGTTCACCGCCGCGAATGACGCACACATCGTCCAGGTAGATATCAACCCCCTCCAGCGCCAGATCGGTGACGCCGGAACGGCCGACCGCGGCCAGGATACGGCCCCAGTTCGGGTCACTGGCAAACAGCGCGGTCTTGACCAGTGGCGAGTGCGCAATGGTGTAGGCGACCTTGAGACATTCGTCGCAATCGGCCCCCTGCTCGATGGCCACGGTAACGAACTTGGTGGCGCCCTCGCCGTCACGCACAATGGATTGCGCCAGTTCCACGCAAAGACCGGCAACAGCAGCGGCAAACCGGGCGTAGGGCTCGCCCTGGTCCGTTATACGTGGCAGGCTGCTCTGCCCGGTGGCCACCAGTACGCAGGCGTCATTGGTCGAGGTGTCACCGTCAACGCTAATGCGATTGAAGGAATACTCCACGGCACTTTCCAGACAGTCCTGCAACACCGCGTGATCGATGGCAGCGTCGGTGGCAATAAAGGCCAGCATGGTGGCCATGTCAGGCCGGATCATGCCGGCCCCCTTGGCGATACCGGTTATGGTGACTGTGTGCCCGTCAATCACCAGGCGCCGAGAGGCGCCCTTGGGAACGGTGTCGGTGGTCAGGATAGCGTGCGCGGCATCCACCCAGCCGTCATCGAACAAGTTCGTGTACGCGGCCGGGATGCCCTGCTCGATCTTCACCACGGGCAGGGCCTGGCCTATCACCCCGGTCGAGAACGGCAGCACGGTCTCGGGCGCACAGCCGGCGGTTGCCGCCAGCGCCTCGCAACAACGGCGTGCATCCCGCAGGCCCTGCTCGCCGGTACCGGCGTTGGCATTACCGGTGTTAATCAGCAGGTAGCGCGGCACTGCGGCCGCCAGGTACTGGCGTGCCAGCATCACCGGTGCGGCACAGAAGGCATTGCGGGTGAACACCGCCGCACAGCTGGAACCTTCCGCGAGCTCCATGACCACCAGGTCGCGCCGGTCCGGCGTCTTGATACCGGCACAGGCAGTTCCCAGCCGAAAGCCGGGCACCGGATACAGTTCAGGCAACACGGATCAAGCCTCGCAGCTTGTATTTGGACAAAAGAACGAAACCGCAGAGACGCCGAGAACGCAGAGTATACAGATTCATAATTCTAGAAAAAAATCAGATTTTAGTATTGAAGCGGGATTAATGTCTGAACACAGGGCAGACATAATTTGTTTTTGCTTTCTCGGCGCCCTCTGCGCCTCTGCGGTGAGGATTTAATAACGGATCTGACTCGAAACCCACGCCGTCAGCTCAGCTTGCCGTGGCACTGCTTGTACTTCTTGCCGGAACCGCAAGGGCACGGCTCGTTACGCCCGATCTTCCGGCCCTGGCGAGTGTACGGGGTATGGGCCTGTTCTTCAGCTTCAGCCGGCCTCTCGCCCTGTTCGCCCATGGCGCTGGCCTCTGCATGCTGGTACTGCTGCGGGGCGTGACTGCGGCGTTGCTCCTCCACCGCCTCGACATCCGCTTGCTCGCGCACCTGCACCTTGGACACGATACCGACCACATCATGCTTGATACGATCCAGCATGGCCGTGAACATCTCAAAGGCCTCGCGCTTGTATTCCTGCTTGGGGTTCTTCTGCGCATAGCCACGCAGCCCGATCCCCTGGCGCAGGTAATCCATTGCCGCCAGGTGCTCCTTCCAGGCCGTATCCAGTACCTGCAGCATGACGGCCTTTTCGAAGTGCCTGACGACCTCGACCCCGGCCAGCTGCTCCTTCTCGTCGTAGG
>JAOTTU010000120.1 GCA_029864225.1 Gammaproteobacteria bacterium
GACCAGCATCCTGATCCACATCAGGGATAACGGCGTCGGCATCACCGCAGAGGAACAGGAGCGGATATTCGACAAATTCTACCGTTCCGAGCGAGATGACATACGCGCAAAGTCAGGGCACGGGCTGGGCCTGTCCCTGGCCCGGGAGATCATTCTCCTGCATCACGGGTCACTTGAAGTCACCAGCAAACCGGGAGAAGGGACCGAATTCACCATCGAGATCACGAAGGAATCAGATCTCCTGCAACAGGCGGTATGACCATGAAACGTATCCTGATCGTCGATGACGAACCCCATATCATACGGATCCTGAAACTGGCACTGGTGAACGCCGGCTACACGGTAGACGAGGCCTATAACGGCGAACAGGCGCTTGCCTACCTCGAACAGCACCAGCCCGACCTGATGATCACCGACATCGATATGCCGCGAATGAACGGACGGGAACTGTGCCTGCACATCAGGCAGAAATTGACCGAGCACGAGTTCGGCATCTTCATCCTGACCGCCCGCGCCGAGATGGAGCATCGCGAGTGGTCGAGCGCATTGACCCGGGTTTCATTTCTCGAGAAACCGGTCAGCATCATGAAACTGATCGTCAGCATCGATGCCTACTTCCAGGAAAACCAGCCCAGGGAGGAGCATAAGCATGCAGGATGACGTGCTGGCCTCAATTGACCTCGACAGGTACTTCAGGCTCATGGAAAAGCTGGCACCCGAGGCCAGCACGTTTGGCGTTTGTCATTGCAGCGGCGATTGTACTGTTGCACCTACAAAATGCAGCAATGCATCCGGCTCCTGCCGGGAATACACGAGCACCCATGTAAACGAACTACGCGACGATGCAGCCACCCCCGCTACCTGCCACCTGGCCGGCAAAGAAAATGCCACCTGCAGCGTAATGATCAAAAACAGAATGGGGGACACCGTCGGATTCCTGCTCGCCAGGTTCACTGCCGCCAGCTTCGATGCTGCGGACGAGGACGAAATAACCGAGAAGCTCTCATATGTGGCCGCCTGCCTTCAGGAAGAGTACCTCCTGACAAAGGAGATGAATTCGATGGCACGGGAGCTCACCGGCCGTTACGAAGAACTGAACCTGGTATACGACACCAAGGACGAACTTGACCATTTCAGCCAGGACGGCGACCTGTTGCAGAGTGTGGTCACTAACTGCGTCGTCTACCTCGACGTCGATATGGTTGCACTGATCCTGCCCCGTCAGGAAAGGCACTTTTATGCGATTAACAGAAATACCCACACCCCGGATGCCGATCGTCTGGTCGAGAGCCTGCATGCCAACTTCTACGACCATCTAAAGTACGGCAGGGAACATATCATCCTGAACGATGTTAACAGCACCCAGCACCGCAGCTTGTGCCCGGATATCCCATACAAGGTACTCGCAACCCCAGTGCTCAATGCCGATTCCAGGGTAATCGGCATGCTGGCCTGCCTGAACCATAGCCATCGTCCCGATTTCTTCAACAGCGGACGCAGCGTGCTCGAGGTGATGTCGAAAAAGGTGTCGAAGATCATTCTGACGAACTATGACAACCTGACAGGCCTGTTAAGCGGCCGCATTTTCGAGGTGATTATCGGGAGATCGCTGGATATGGCCAGGCTGACAGGACATCCCAGCTGCCTGCTCAATATCGATCTCGACCAGCTCAAGGTCGTCAATGACAGCTTCGGACGCGAAGCCGGGGATGCCGCCATCAGGCAACTGGGTGAAATCATCAAGGGGAAACTGCGGACCTCGGACACCATCGCCTATCTTGGCGAAGGCCGGTTTGGCGTCCTGATCGACAAGTCGACGATTTCACAGGGCATTACGGTCGCCGAAACCCTGCGCAAGCTTATCGAGAAATCGGATATCAACTGGAAGTCCAATACCATCGAACTGTCCGCCAGCATCGGGCTCGCGCTTATTGATCCAGCCATACCGGATACCGATACGGCCCTGGAGGCGGCCGAGCTCGCCCGCGAAACCGCTAAGGAATCGGGCAGGAACCGCATCCACGTCTACCACCCGGATGACAAGGACATCATGGAGCGCAAGGGCCAGATGCGCTGGGTGAACCGGATACAGAATGCGCTGCGTGACGATCGCTTCATCATCTATTGCCAGCAGATACAGCCACTCATGGATCAAGTTGAAAATTACCACTTCGAGATCCTGCTGCGCATGATCGATGAGGAAGGCAATATCGTCGCACCGGACAACTTTATCCCGCCTGCAGAGCTGTATCACCTGATGACCGGCATAGACCAATGGGTAATAATGAACACCTTCATGTTACTGGCTGAGCATGGCATCGCACAAACACCCGATGAAGGCTGTGTGTCGATCAACCTGTGCGGACAATCCCTGGCGGACAGGGAGATTGTCAACCGGATAAGCAAACATATGCACCAGTACGGCATCGAGCCCAGCTGCATCTGCTTCGAAGTGACCGAGACCACCGCGATACGCAATCTCGACGCAGCCCGCCACATCATCAGGGAACTCAGCTCCATCGGCTGCCGCTTTTCACTCGACGATTTCGGCACCGGCATGAGTTCGTTTTCCTACCTGAAGGAGCTGCCGGTCAACTACCTGAAAATCGACGGGTCCTTCGTCAGGAAGATCACTGAAGACCAGGTGGCGCGTGCAATGGTCAGTTCCATTAACGACATCGGCCATGTCATGGGCCTCAAAACCATAGCGGAGTTTGTAGAGAACGAGGCCATCCTGCGCACTATAGAAATAATTGGCACCGACTATGCACAAGGTTATGTGATCATGAAACCAACGCCGCTGAAAGACTATCTCCAGGCGCGCCTTAAAGGGCGCAACTCGCTGCAGGCCGGTTGAATACAGACGGAAACAGGATCGTGAGTGTTGCCCAGGAAAAACTGACTGCAGAAGTTCTTCGCACGCGCGTCGGCGTCATGACACACCTCGCGCCCCGTGTCTCGCTGAATACCGAAGATATCATCCAGGAACTGGTCGATGTGACTGCCGATTGCATGGCCCATCGCGAAATCAACCTGGTCATTGACCTGTCTGCGGTGCAGATTGTCAACAGCCAGGCACTCGAAACACTGATCGATATCCAGGACAAACTGGTGAGGCTCGGTGGCTGGGCCAAGGTCATCCACCCAAACTCCCTCATACAGGACATATTCCGGATCACCGGCTTCACCGAGTATGTCAATGTCATGGATGCCGCCCATGATGCGATCAGACCGAGCAGTGGCAAACAGAGCCGGCTTGGCGACAGCCTGGTGGAAAAGAAACTGCTGACCCAGAAGCGGGTTGAAGAGGCAATCGAGCTGCAGAAAAAGACCGGCAAGCGCATGGGCCAGATCATTATCGAGAACGGCTGGGCATCGGAACAGGACGTCCTGATGGCTATTGGCGAACAGCTTTCGGTCCCGTACGTGCGGCTGCGCACCGGTATATATGACCCGGACGTGGCCAACCTGCTGGACAGGAAAACGGCGGTTCGGCTCAGGGTCATTCCCGTTCAAAAAGTGCGCGGGGCTGTCATGCTTGCCACCGCCGACCCGCAGGCGATCCCCTCATTCGACGAGGTCGAACAGCGGCTTGGCTGCCGGGTTTACCCGGTTCTCGCCCAGCGCGAGGAGATCATGAATGCCATACACGACGTCTACGCGGGCAACACCGATGACATCATCATGGTCGGGGATGTCGACGAGGACTTCGAGGTCGTCGCAAACCTGGTCCCCGAGGACTATTCCATCATCGACGAGATGGCCGAGGGCAGCCCGGTCATCAATTTGGTGAATTCCATAGTCCAGCGCGCGGTGCGTGACGGGGCAAGCGATATCCACATCGAGCCCGCGCGCGGAAAATCACGCGTCCGCTACCGCATTGACGGCGTGCTCTACGAGGTGACCACACTGCGTTCGGACCTGCACCCGGCAATCATTTCACGCATGAAGGTCATGGCCAACCTGGACATATCCGAACGGCGCCTGCCCCAGGACGGACGTATCCAGGTGCAGACTCAGGGACGTGCCGTCGACCTGCGCTTCAGCTCCCTGCCGGGGCTGTACGGTGAGAAGATCGTTCTGCGAATCCTCGACAAGAACCAGTCGCTGCTGGACATCAACAAACTCGGCATGAGCCCGGACAATGTCACGCTGTACAAGACGCTACTCGGCAACAGCAATGGCCTGATACTGGTTACGGGCCCTACCGGCAGTGGCAAGACCACGTCCCTGTACGCCGCCCTGAACAACCTCAACACCATTGAGAAGAACATTGTCACTATCGAGGACCCGGTGGAATACCAGCTCGACATCATCAACCAGAACGAGGTGCGCGAGAACATCGGACTTACGTTTTCATCCATCCTGCGCCACACCCTGCGCCAGGACCCGGATATCGTGATGGTCGGCGAGATCCGTGACCGGGAGACGGCCGAGATCGCCGTACAGGCCGCGCTGACCGGGCATCTGGTACTGTCGACGCTGCATACCAACCATGCCATCGGCGCCATCACCCGCATGATCGACATGGGTGTCGAACCCTACCTGCTGTCATCCGCCCTGATCGGTGTAGTTGCGCAACGCCTGGTGCGCACCACCTGCCCCGCCTGCAAGACGGAATACGTGGCGCCGCCCGAGCTGCTAACACGGTTCGGCTGGGAGAACCAGGGCCAGATCAAACTCGCGCGCGGGCGTGGTTGCCAGGAATGTTACGACTCCGGCTACAGAGGCCGTATCGGTATCCACGAAATCCTCAAGGCGGATGAAGACCTGCAGCGCCTGGTGACCAGCAACCCGGGACGCGACGAGCTGACGCGCTACCTTCAGGAACGCAACATCAAGACCCTGTTTCACGATGGCCTGGACCACGTACGCCGTGGTGACACCACCATCGAGGAAATCTCCCGGGTCATCAATGTATAGGAAATAAGCACATGCCGATCGAGATCACCAGCAGTTCGGGCGCGGTAAAGGCAGCCTCCGGCAAAGGCCAGAGAGCCTCGGGAGGTTCGTTGCAGCTATTCGCCAAAAAACCCGGTACCCAGGAGCGCATCTTCTTCACGGAACAGCTGTCGCTGCTGCTGGAGACAGGCACCTCCATGCACGTGGCCCTGCAGGCCCTGAAGAAGCAGGTCACGAATCCCGGCCTGGTCAGGATCATCGACGGGCTGATCGAGCAGATCAACGAAGGCAACTCCCTGTCTGCTGCACTTGCGCATTATCCGGACATGTTTCCTTCAACCTACGTGAACCTGGTCGGGGCGGCAGAGGATGGCGGATTCCTGGACAAGGTCCTGCTCGAACTGATGAATATGGATGAAAAGCGCGAGGAACTGCGGCGCACCGTGACTTCATCGCTGTCCTATCCCACCTTCCTGATCCTGTTCTCCCTCGGCGTTGTGCTGTTTGTCCTGGTGGTGGTATTTCCCAAGTTCGCCGACATGTTCGCGTCTATCAAGGACGAACTGCCGGGTACCACGCTGTTCCTGATGGGCGCCAGCGGCTTGCTGATCGAACACTGGATGACCCTGTCGGCAGGACTGGTGGTCGGGCTTGCCGGCATTGCCTGGTGGCTGCACACACCCGGCGGATCGATAATGGTAGACCGTTTCAAGATGGGCACCATCGGTATCCGTGACATCTATATCCAGCTCTACCTGATCCAGTCGCTGCGGGTGCTCGGCCTGTCGCTGAGCAACGGGGTCAGCATCCCGGATGCCCTCGCCTCCTGCCGCGACGTGGTCCACAACAGTGTATTCCGGCGCTTTATCAGCGACGTCCAGACCAGGGTCACCGAGGGCTCGGGTTTCGCCATGGCCTTCCAGCAGGCGGACTTCATCCCGCCGACGGTACGCCAGATGGTCACCACCGGCGATGAGACAGGCAACCTTCCCCGC
>JAOTTU010000121.1 GCA_029864225.1 Gammaproteobacteria bacterium
GCAGGCGTCGTCCACGGGCGCCAGGTGGCGCCTGGTAACCGATGGGGTCATGGGGGGTGTATCGGAGGGTCGCCTCAGTCCTGCCACCATGGAGGGGCGTCCATGCCTGCGTCTGCAGGGGGAGGTGAGGCTGGAAAACAATGGCGGTTTTATCCAGGCTGCGCTGGATGTGCCGGACGCGGTGCTGGCCGGTATCGATGCTTACCAGGGCATATTCCTGGAGGTTCATGGCAAAGGTGAGTCCTATAACGTCCACCTGCGCACCCGCGACCTGTGGCTGCCATGGCAGTCCTATCGCACGACTTTCACCGCTATGCCGCGATGGCAGATGCTTTACCTGCCTTTCGCCGGTTTCGAACCCTACCGTACCGGCAAGGCGCTTGATATATCGCGATTGCAAAGAATAGGCGTCGTCGCCATCGGCCGCGCATTCAGCGCCGACCTGTGTATCGGGAAAATCGGTTTTTACCCCAGGCCGGACTAGTTAATGGTTCCGGTATCCGGATTGTCAGCGATGGCATCGTATACCTTTTTCAGGCCAGGTGTATTGCCAGCGCCGTGCTGGTCGATCTCCAGGTACTCCTGCCTGTTTCTCTCCGACTCAAAGTAAATCTTGATGGCATTGTCACCCTCGCCCTCGATTACGAACGGGGCATTTTCCAGGTCGCTGGCTTCATTCATGGAAATAGGATCAACGGTGGTCGTTATCATGGTATCTCTCCTGTGGAGACGTCAGTAATACGGATGCTGGCCTAGTTTCCGCGCAGCCAGTGGCTTGGTCAGGAGCAGCTGTACGGTGCCGATGGCGCCATGCCGGAAGCCGCCCTCGCAATAACTCAGGTAATACTCCCACATGCGGATGAAGCGCTCCTGGTATCCGAGTTGGCGAACCCTGTCAAGATTTGCATGGAAGCGGTTTTTCCAGTGCCGCAGCGTGGTGGCGTAATGCAGGCCGATATCTTCCATGTGAAGGACGCGCATATCAGTCATGCGTGCGACAGAGTCGCTCAATGCGGACACGCATGGCAGGCAGCCACCCGGAAAGATATACCGCTGGATGAAGTCGATCGAATTCTTTGCAGCCGGGTAGCGCTGGTCGCTGATGGTGATCGACTGTAACAGCATCATGCCATCCGGCCTGAGCAGGCGGTTGCACTTCCTGAAGAAGGTATCGAAATAGCGGTGCCCTATGGCCTCGATCATCTCTATCGAAACCAGCTTGTCATAGCTGCCCTCGAGGTCACGGTAATCCTCGAACAGCAGCGTAATCCTGTCTTCCAGACCGGCCTCCCGAACCCGTTGACAGGCATAGTCATACTGTTGCCTTGAGATGGTGGTCGTGGTGACACGGCAGCCGTAGTGCCTGGCAACATAGATGGCGAAACCGCCCCAGCCGGTGCCGATTTCGAGCACGTGATCTGAAGCCTTGAGACGGAGTTTGTCGCATATGCGCACCAGTTTGGCCTCGGAGGCCTCTTGCAATGTGGCCTGGGGGTTATTGAAGATCCCGCATGAGTACATCATGGTTTCGTCAAGAAACAGCTCAAACAGCTCATTTCCCAGGTCGTAGTGTGCCTCGATATTGCGACGACTGCCCTCCAGGGTGTTACGCCGCATAACACGCTGGAGCACGTTATATGGCTTGATAAACAGCCACCTTATCAATGTCCCCGTGCTATCGATGTACTCACGGTTGCAGAGGAATAATTCCACCATGCCGGTCAGATCATCACACTGCCAGTGATTATGAATGTAGGACTGCCCGCCACCCATGGCGCCACTGATCAGCACACTGGCATAAAAGGCGGGATCCGTGACATTCAGGGTAATGGATCCCGGAAATACCTCATCCCTTTGTCCGAATATGTGGATCTCCCCGCCGTCTTTGAGGATGAGTTCGCCGTGC
Source organism: Gammaproteobacteria bacterium (assembly GCA_029864225.1). Taxonomy (GTDB): domain Bacteria; phylum Pseudomonadota; class Gammaproteobacteria; order UBA9214; family UBA9214; genus CAMYJZ01. The sequence goes on from JAOTTU010000121.1 coordinate 1,907, forward strand.
TTGATATTTTTCAGTCGATCCAGCAATACCCGCTTGGGCTGGTTGGTGCATAAACCTGCCGGCAGGGATTGCAGAACTGATTTGTCGATACACAATGCTGCGGATTTCATGTTTTGCTCACCGGGTCTGGTGTCTCCAGTTTGTCAGGGTGCGTAACAAAGGGAACCTTTTTCAGCCACAGGCGCATGGCCTGGTAATAAATGGCGATCACGATCTTGGCCGTTATCAAGGGATAGCGAAGCAATACCCCGGCCAGAGTGCTGCCTGTGATAGGTCGTTGCCTGAGTGTTAGGGTGGCGTCGAACAGTACTTCATCGTTGCTATGGTTTTTCATATGGACGATGAGCTTTTCTGCCGGCTGGGTGAAGCGCCAGTCATAATCGATTTTCATATCCATAAAGGGAGAGACATGAAAACGCTTGTCGAGCAGGTAACGCATGACCTTGCCGTTGCCCCGGTTGTGCGACTCCGGCAGGATGTAACAGTATTGCTCACCCCATGGCGTGTTATTTACCTCCGCGACAATGACCTCGAGCCTGTCGCCGGTCTTGTCAAAGCAGTAGTAGAAGCTTACGGGATTGAAACCGAAGCCAAAATAACGCAGGTTGGTCAGCAGCCTTATCGGACCGTCCAGGGAGATATCTGCCTGCTCTTTTACGAAGCGGCGCACCTCTGAGGCCAGATCTGCAGTCTTTTCACCGAGGTGATCCTCGCGCCTGAATCGCGCCAGTGCAGGGCGGCTGGCCGACCACAGCCAGCGCCTGCGAAAGACCCTTGGCAATTCATCGAGGTCAATGTACAGCATGAACACCGCGTACCTGAACGCGTGCGTTACCGGAGTATGGCGACGGTGACTAACCTGCCCTACGTAGAGACGGCTGTGCATGTTTGATGTGTTTCCTGAAGTTTTTCACTGCATTTATTGCGCTGACGACCCCGTCCTCATGAAAACCATAGCGCCAGTAGGCGCCGCAATACCAGGTTCGCCGCTGGCCATTGATCTCGTCCTGACGTTGTTGTGCGGCAATGCCCGCCGCGGTAAACACCGGGTGTTCGTAGCTCAGGCGCCGGATTACGCGGTCGGGGTTGATGTTCCCGGAGTCATTCAGGGTGACGCAGAAGGTCTCGGGAGAGTCGAGTCCCTGCAGCATATTCATATTGTAGGTGACGGAGACACGTTGTTTATTTTCATTTCTTCGCAGGTAGTTCCAAGCCGCCCAGCAGCGCCTGTGCCGCGGGAGCAGGGAGATATCGGTGTGCAGTACGACCTCGTTACTCTGGTAGGGTATCGAACCCAGGATCTCGCGCTCAAGCGGGTCCGGATCCGCCAGCATGGCAAGTGCCTGGTTGCTGTGGCTGGCGATGAAGACGTGATCGAAGTGCTCGACATGTCCGGTTGTCGTCCGCAGCTCGACATGGTCCGGATTGCGTCTCAGGGAAAGCACGGGCTGTTCGAGGCGTATTCGGTCCATGTACGGTGCAGTCAGGGCCTGGACATATTCCCGCGAGCCTCCCCTGATGACGCGCCACTGCGGGCGGTTCCTGATATTCAGGAGTCCGTGGTTGGCGAAGAAGCGTATGAAATGACAGGCCGGGAAATCCAGCATCTGTTGCGGATCCGTTGACCAGATGGCAGCGCCCATGGGAATGATGTAGTTGTCTATGAATAGCCGGCCATATCCCCTGTTGCGCAGATATTCATCCAGCGTCAGTGTGGCGTCACTGCTGTCAAGCAACTCGCGCGACTCCCGGTTGAAGCGCAGGATGTCCCTGATCATCCCGTGGAAACGTGGGCTGAGCAGATTGCGGCGCTGGCTAAACAGGCGGTTGAGCGAGGCGCCGTTGTACTCGATGCCGCTCGATTCGCAGCGAGTGCTGAAGCTCATCGTGGTGGGCTGTGTCTGAACTCCGAGTTCGTCGAGCAAGGCAATGAAATTCGGGTAGGTCCAGTCGTTGTAGACAATAAACCCCGTATCGATGACGTATTGCCTGTCGTTGCGGGAGATTTCATGGCTATGGGTATGGCCACCCACGTGTCTGCCCGATTCGAACACGGTTATCTCGTGCTCCCTGCACAGATGCCACGATGCAACATTGCCGGCTATGCCTGTACCGATAACGGCTATCTTCATGGCTGAGGTTTTCCGGGTATTGCCGCATGCTGGGGCACGGGACGGATTTTCTGTATGTCGTAACCCTGCCCGGCAATGACATCCAGAATAGTAGCGTAATCCTCCTCCGGTATCGTGGGCGTGCGCGCCATGATCCAGACATAGTCGCGCTTGCTGCGTCCTATCACGGTCTGCGTGTAGTCCCCATTGAGATAGATGACCCGGTAGTCTGCCTTGATCGGCCACACAAACTGCATGCGCCAGATGGCGTTCGACGTGTCGTCCGTAACAAAGCCTGTCGGTTTGTAGGTCTTCACCGGACCATCGAAAGAGCCCTGGTTGAAGCGGAAGGTCGTGGCGACCTGTTTGCTGCCGACCAGCTCGTAGGACTCGATCGCATTGTGTGCGCGGCGTTCGATAAAGGTGGGTATGTTGGCAATCACGTACCAGTCCCCCATGAAGCGCTCCAGGTCGAGTTGTGCCACGGTGCGGACCGGTGGGTAGGTGCTGCAGGCGGCCAGCGTCATGACCGGCAGCAGACAGGCGACGCGAATCAACCTGACCATGATGGAATTATTCCGGGACATAGCGCAGCGGGTCTCCGTTACCGGTCATCGATTGCAGGGCAAGCCAGCGGCCGTCCTGCGTGTACCATATCTCGATATCGAGATCGTCTGCGGTCAGCCTGTACCGGTGTGATCGGACAGCTGTTTCTCCCTCTGCAAAGTTATCCTCACCCAGATATTGCACTTCGATATCCACATATTCACCGGTCTGTGAATTCAGCAGGCGGTCGCGCTCGAGGAAGGACTTGTTCCAGTAGGCAAAGGTACTGACGCAGGCCGGGAGGGTATCCTCGCCCGAATTTGATTGGATGCGAAAACCGTTCTCGCTGGCCAGGCCCTCGACCTGGAACTGCTTGCCGTTCTGGTCGGTGTGGGAGGAGATTCGTGTCAGGCAGCTGTCATTCCAGTGTTCGACATTGTCATGACGGTAGCTGAAGAAGGGTATCTTCAGAAAAGTCACCTCGAACCTTGCCCGGGTGTCGAGACGTTGGTTGATGCCGTCTCGTGTCAGGATGAAATGATGATGGCCAATCTCCCTGTCATCCAGGTAGACCTTGAAACGCCACTGCTGCACGTTCGTCGCACCGGCGACGGATGCAAGCAGCAGGGCCAGGCCGAACACCGCCCCTGACGTCATATTCACAACCCGATGGGCAATCTGTCCGGTCATGAATTCAACTCTCGGTATGCCTTACAGGGCCGGGTATGAACGCGTTGGTGCGTGAGATGTAATCGCGGTAGGCCGGTCGCCGCTCGGCTATGTCTTTTTCCAGCAGCGCCACCCCGGATACCCGCAACAGCAGGAAGGTCATCAACACGGGCGACAGCACCGACCACCAGCCGCCGGCGGCGATAGCGAACAGGTAGAATCCCCACCAGACACAGCACTCACCAAAATAATTCGGGTGCCTCGTGTAGCGCCACAGGCCTGTGTCCATCACTTTGCCGCGATTTTCGGGGGAGGCCTTGAAGGCGGCCAGCTGGGCGTCGGCGATACCCTCGAACGTGATGCCGAATACCACCAGCGCAATTGCCAGTATGTCAATGAGGTTGAGCGGAATGCTGCCCGTCGTGGCGGCATGCAAGGGCAGGGAGATGATCCACGCCAGTGTACCCTGCAGCAGGAAAACAATGCCCAGGCTCTTGAGGGCGAAATTCGGCGAGTGTTTGCGCCGCATGGCCTGATAGCGGGCATCCTCGGGTTCGCCCCAGTTGCGCCAGGTGATATGGGCCGAGAGGCGGATTGCCCACAG
>JAOTTU010000122.1 GCA_029864225.1 Gammaproteobacteria bacterium
GGCCTGATTTCGGCCCAGCTCGGCGCCGGGGTGCAGGCCTTTTTCCAGAATCCGTGGATCCTGGGGCTGTTTGCCCTGATCTTTGTCGGGCTGGCGCTGTCCATGTTCGGCTTCTTCACCCTGCAGTTGCCGGCCTCCTTGCAGGCGAAACTCAGCGAAACCAGCCACCGCCAGAAGAGCGGCTCGCTCATCGGCGTGGCCGTGATGGGCGTGCTGTCGGCCCTGATCGTCGGCCCCTGCGCCGGGCCGGTCCTGATCGGCGCCCTGCTCTACACCAGCCAGAGCGGGGACTATCTGACCGGGGCATTGGCCATGTTTGCCCTCGGCAACGGCATGGGCGCACCCCTGCTGGTCATCTGCACCTCCGGTGGCAAACTGCTACCCAAGGCCGGCGGCTGGATGGACACGGTCAAGGCGGTGTTCGGCGTCGTACTGCTGGGCGTGGCCCTGCTGATGCTGGAACGCGTCCTGCCCGGCCCGGTGACCCTGGCCCTGTGGGCCCTGTTGCTGATCATCCCGGCCATCTACATGGGTGCACTCGACCCGATCGCGGCCGGGGCATCCGGCTGGCGCAAGCTCTGGAAGGGCCTGGGTGTCGCCATGCTCATCTACGGCATCATCCTGCTGCTCGGTGCCGCCACCGGCGCGCGCGACCCGTTTGACCCGCTGCGCAAGCTCACCGCCGGCGCGGGCCTCACGGCCAGCGGCGAACACGCCTCGCAACACCTGGCGTTCAACCGCATCAAGAGCATCGATGATTTCAACGCCGCAGTGCAGGAAAGTACCCGCCAGGGCAAACCGGTCATGCTGGACTTCTATGCCGACTGGTGCACCTACTGCATCAAGATGGAGGACTACACCTTCTCCGACAACCGCGTGCAGCAGGCGCTGGACAACGTCACCCTGCTGCAGGCCGACGTCACCGCCAACGACGCGACCGACATGGCACTGCTCAACCATTTCAAGCTGTTCGCCCCGCCCGCCATCCTGTTCTTCGGCCCGAACGGTGAGGAACGCCGCAGCTACCGGCTGGTCGGCTACATGAACGCCGATGATTTCCTGGAGCACCTGAAGGGGGCGCTGGGGAATTAGACTCTGTTGCTGGCCATAAATAATAGATCACCGCAGAGGCGCGGAGAGCGCAGAGAACAGCGGAAATAACACATATTCACCGCAAAGGCGCACGACTGCATGGAGAAGGTGAGACCGGGAACCGGTCGAGAGGCTGGCCCGGTCCATGCAGGAGCTTCAGTAACGCATCGAGCAGTTACCGAAAGGCCGCTAAGAAAATCTTAAGGAAAGTCTGATCAATCCGTCATTCCGGGCGGAGCGTAGTGGAGACCCGGAACCCAGCAGCTGGTAATCAGGCAGTGACTGGATTCCGGCCTTCGCCGGAATGACGAAAGATGAATTAATCTGGCCTTCCTTAATTTTTTATTGAAATAATTATTATTCAGTTCTCTGCGTCCTTTGCGACTCTGCGGTTAATTTTTTATTTGTTAAACATTTTTCCGTGTGTTTCCATGGCAACTATCCTGTTTTCACTTTGTTACGCTTTTATCTTTCCGTGTCCTTCCGTGGATTCCGTGGCTAATTTTATTGATTAATCGCGCCTGCGAGGCGCTTCTACATTTCAAGTTTCACTTGTTTTATTTCGGTTTGAGCCCGAACTTGCGCATCAAGTCATACATGGTCGGGCGACTGATGCCCAGCAGTTCCGACGCCTTTGAGACCTTGCCGCCAACGTGGTTCAGGGCACGGGTGATGGCCTGGCGATCGGTGCGTTCGCGGATCTCGCGCAAGTTGAAGGTGGCGAGTTCCTCGGGCGTATTGCCGCCCAGCTCCAGATCGCCGGCACCGATCTGGTTCCGCTCGGCCATGATCACCGCGCGCTTGACGCGGTTCTCCAGCTCCCGGACATTGCCCGGCCAGCCGTAGTTCTCGATCGCCGCCATGGCATTCTTGGTGAAACGGTAGCCCTTCTTGCCCTGCTGCTTGCTGATGCGCTCAAGGAAGACCCGTGCCAGCAGCAAGGCATCGCCATCGCGTTGGCGCAATGCCGGTATGGCGATTGAGACCTCGCTGACGCGGTAATAAAGGTCCTCGCGAAATTGGTTGTCACGAATCAACTCGTGCAGATCCTTGTGGGTAGCGCAGATGACGCGCACATCGACCGGTATCTCCTTGCGCCCGCCGACACGTTCGATCACGCGCTCCTGCAGGAAGCGCAACAGCTTGGCCTGCAGTGGCAGCGGCATGTCACCGACCTCATCCAGGAACAGGGTCCCGCCCGAGGCCGTCTCGATCTTGCCAGGCGTCTGCTTGGCCGCTCCGGTAAACGCGCCTTTTTCGTAACCGAACAGTTCACTCTCGAGCAGGTTCTCGGGGATCGCGGCACAGTTGATCGCGACGAAACGCATGTCACCCCGCGTACTGAGCCCATGCAGCGACCTTGCCAGCAATTCCTTGCCGGTACCGGACTCGCCCAACACCATCACCGTGGCATCCGTCGGCGCCACCTTCTCCACCGTGCGGCATACCTGCAGCATATCGTCATTGCCTGTGATCACGCCCTCGAGAGGCGACACCGTCTGCTGGGTACTCAGCCGGCGGTTCTCTTCCTCCAGTTCATAGAGCCGGTAGGCGCGGTTCACGATCAGCTCGAGCATGTCCGCATCGATCGGCTTGTAGAAGAAATCGTAGGCGCCCAAGGCAACCGACCGGGTGGCATGCTCACGGTCATTGTTGCCGGTGACAACGATCACCTTGGTGTGCGGTGCCTTCTGCAGAATCTCTTCAAGCAGGCCGAAGCCCACGCTGGTACCGTTCGCTTCCGGGGGCAGCCCCAGGTCAAGGGTGACAACCGGCGGCTGGTTTTCATCGAGCCCGGCAATCGCTGTATCCCAGTCGTCCGCAACGACCACATCGTAGTTCTCGAAACACCAGCGCAGCTGCGTCTGCAATCCGGGATCATCCTCGATAACCAGCAATTTTCTTATGGCTGTTTCCATTAAAATACCTGTCGCGTCTATGCGACTCCAATCTGAACGTTTTCTTCGATTACACCACTGATCGGCAGGCTTACCCTGAACGTGGTGCCCTCTCCGACCCGGCTGATGACTTCGATGTCACCGCCGAGTTTGTGAACATAGTCCCGCGATTCATACACCCCGATGCCCATGCCGGATTTTCCCTTGGTACTGTCAAACGGCCGGAACAGGCGATTCCTGATGAACTCCTTGTCCATACCGGCCCCGGTATCCTGCACCTCGATGATGGCACGGTCGTCGCGTTGGAACAGTCGCACGATGATCCGGCCATCATCCGGCGTCGCGTCCTGGGCATTGCGAATGAGATGGCCGATGATGGCTGCAAAGCGGTCGCGGTTGGCATGCAGCGGAATCCCCTCTGCCTGGCAGTCGAGCGAGGGCACCGGCCTGCCGCTCGACATGCTCCTTACGACATCTCTCAGCAGGATACAGAGCTCGACATCCTCGGCTTCCTGCGGCTGCAGGGTATCGCTTTGCAGGTGCGCCAGCAGCCGGTTCATCTTCTGCACCGAGTTGTCCACCGTATTGATCGCATCCTCCATGAAGCGCGGATTGGCCTTGTGTTTGGCGGCATTGGTCACTACCAGTGAAAGCTGAGCAATCAGGTTCTTCAGATCGTGCATGACATAGGCGGTCAGGCGGCTGCAGGCCTCGAACTGTTTGGCCTCGGCCAGGGACCGGGAAGCCTCCAACTGCGCCAGGTGTACCGCCACCTGGCGACCGGCCGTTTTAATCAGATCGGAATCCTCCCAGTTGAAATTATGCTGGGCGGGCGAACGCGCCAGTACGATAAAGCCGAGCATGTAATCGTGAACGATCAGGGGGACCACCAGCCAGGCACGCGGCATCTTTGCCAGCCATTCGGGGATAGCCAGATTGTTGTAGAAATCCGGCTCACGTTCATATTCATCCAGATTGATCAGCCATTCACGCTGGCTCATGAACTGGATGAGCGGATGATCCTTGTCCACGGTGTCGCTCTCGGACACCTCCATCTGCCAGGTCGCCACCGGTACATACTGATTAGTCATCTGGCGCATCCACAGCACCCCACCGGGGCTTTCGATGATCTCGGCCAGCGAATGGATAGCGCGTTCGCGCAAGCGCTCGTCCGGCTGTCCGGAAGACAGCGTCTGGATAAATCGCAGCCATTCGTCACGGTAGTCGTATTTGTAATGAAAGAAGTGTTTGTTGATCAGCACCCGAAGGCTGGCCCGGACCCGCCCGGAGAACAGCAGCACCATCAATACCAGGCCGGCGCCGAACAGAAAGATCACCTGGACAACCGTGCCCCATTCCCCGCCAAAGGAGCGGATGTAGTAACCGCCCACGCCCATGGCAAGCAGATACAGGCCGGTACCCAGCAGTGTCGTGGTATGGAATACCATCCGGCGCGAAACAAAGATGTCCAGGGAGAGCCGCGGGTCGCGCGCGACCGCCACCCCCAGGACCGGTACCGCCATGGCATTCACGAAACCGCGCGCCTCCCACAAGGTGGTATCCAGCCCCTGGAACAGCAGCGCATGTGAATAGAGGTAGAAATCGTAGGCAAAGATCACACCGAGCCCGATGCACAGGTACTTGACCGCCCGGCGCGACTCCAAATGGGCATTACGCATGATCTGCTCGACCAGGATCAGGCCGGCAATTGCCAGAACCATCAAGCCGGCAAACAACAGGTCGATGCCGAGGTAAACGGCTGCAGCGGGCCCGGCGAACATACGGTAGACCACGATCATCATCAGCAGCACTGTATAGCTTGCCAGCAGTAGGGCGGCCTTGCGGAAGCGCTGACTCGCCATGCGCGTGTCGGTCACCGCCGAAAGCATCACGTAGCCGAGAAACAGCAGCCAGGCAAAACTGCGCAGCGGCTCCACCAGATAGGAAAGGAACGAGGCCTCATGGTAGACCGCCAGCGCCGTCACACCCAGCCAGACCGTGCTCGCGATCGAGGCCACCTTGAGGGCATTCTTGCGCGAACGGCCCTGCTGCCCGGTCAGCAGCACCAGCGACAGGACCAGAAAGAAAACGGCCCCGGTAACAAAACTGATTACGCCTATATCAATCAAGTTTATCGCGCTTGCGAAGCGCTCCTACAGGTTGCCCAAACATAGTTTTGTCCAGCCATCTCGCATCTCACTTTTCACTTTTCACTTTGTTTTATCTTCCCGTGGCTAATTCTCTTTCCACGTTTCATGCTCCATGTAGTTGATCGCGTCTGCGAGACGCTCCTGCAATGTTTTAATTTTCCGCGTCCTTCCGTGTGTTTCCGTGGCTATTGGTTCTGGTTTTTTAATTATTTATCTTTCCGTGTCCTTCCCTGGATTCCGTGGCTAATTCCTTTTTTATGTTTCATGATCCGTGTAGTTGATCGCGCCTGCGAGGCGCTCCTACATTGATTTTATTTTCCGTGTGTTTCCGTGTGTTTCCGTGGCAAATGTTTTTTTCACTCTTCACTTCTAACCTTTTACTTCTAGCTCTTGCAGTACCCGGCGCGCCTCCTCAACACCATCATAGGTGTGCTTCTCATCCACCGCCTTCGACAGGTACTGCTTCGCCGCCGCGGCATTGCCCTGCTTGTGGTACGCCATACCGAGGTGGTAATTGAACACCGGTATATCCGGCGCCTTCTCGACCACGCCACTCAGCACCTCAACGGCTTTGTCATATTCACCCATCCGGTAATGCACCCAGCCGAGGGTGTCCAGCAATGCCGGCTGATTGGTCTCGGCTAGCTTACTGGCCAGCTCTTTGGCACGGGCCAGGCTGGCCTCGTCAT
>JAOTTU010000123.1 GCA_029864225.1 Gammaproteobacteria bacterium
CGCCGGAATCTCGATAGCACTACCGCGGCCAAAGGTGGCATCGGTGCTGATATTGCGGCTCGGGGTACAGGTAGCGGGGTCCGCCCCCTCCAGGTCGCAGTTGTTGGGATCCTGGTAGCCGGCATTGGCCCGGCCCGCATTTCGGCTGCGGCGCACATAACCGCCCTCGGTGCCTTGCTGGTCCCAACCGTGGCAGGCCTTGCAGCGGGTGTAGTCGTTATCGGGCTCGGCCGTGGGCAGACCGATGCCACCGGCATCGGTCTTGTGCCAGGAATCCCAGGCCAGGCCACCCAGGGCGACGCATTCCTGATAAGACGCCGGGGAGTCGGCAAGGTCCGTGCCGGTAAAGTTGGTGACATCAAACGGCTCGGCGGCACCTTCCGCAAAGGCGGGAGCAAAGGCAGCAAGCACACTGGTGAGTTCTGCTGGACGGTCGGCGGCAGGACCCGGGTCGGCCGCTGAGCCGGCCGGCAGACCGAATGCCTGTTCTACGAGGTCGAGGGCCTCAGCAAAGTCCGCGGCATCTCCGGATGCAACCAGCCCGACGGCGGCACTGGTGAGTTCATTGGCCGCCACCGAAACGCCACTGCGGGCAATGAAGGTGTAGACCGTATAGCTGCTCTGTATCCCTGTCACGGTGGCCGGGCCGGTGATGCGCACATATTCGCCCCCGGAGGCCACAGTCGTTGAAGTTGAGATTGATCCGTCAGCGGAGTCGTAGCTGTAGTCCGCCGGTGGCAGTACATCGTCATAAGGCCCACCCGGCGCGGAACTGGTCGCGACTTCGGTAATATCATCGAGGGCCGGATTGACCGCCGGGAAGACGGTGGTGGCACCGCCAACGAAGTTGTCGCTGTCACTGCAACCGGACAGCACCACCAATGATGTCAAGATCACCCCCACCACCATGTTGTGTAATCTCGGATTGGATTTCATGCTCCATTACTCCTCTGCTGATATTGTTAACCGTGTCAAACTGCCTAGTTTGACGCCTGACCCACGCATGCGAGGGACTGCAAACCCTGAGTACTGACCATCACCCGCGGCGACACACCCGGCTCAGCATTCATTTCGCTCCCTGAACCGCGGCCCTGTGCCGATTCATAAATGTATTCAACTATTCTAGTTTAAAAAACCTGCTTGTGGTGACCTTAAACTGCGTTTGGTAACTGTGAATTGATCAAGATCAACAATATGTTCATTTTGTCCCAATTCAGGAATTAATGGGGCCAGCGGCATATAAGTATATTATTCATCTCCTATATGTCTCCCGACCGCCATCGGCTGCGTTATTCCGGGGCACATTAACTGCTTATGTATAAAAAGTCACAGCTATCCCATTTAACGTATCAATAAATCAACCCCAATGCGCGCCAGTACGGCACGGAGACGATTACGGCGAGTAACGTTGCGAGGCCGAAAGCAATCGCCACGGGGCGTGCCTGGCTGTGAGTAAACAGATTACCGCCGGTACCGTGGTAGAGCGCCAGGTAAATAGTGCTCTGATACGGCATGAAAAAGGTGCTGCACGCCACCACGGCCACAATCCCCACCACCACCGGATTGATGCCCGCAGCGCTCGCAACCGGCGCCAGGGCGATAGTCGCTAACGGCGCCGCCGCCTGCCAGCGCAACACCAGGGTAATGGCGAAGCACACGCCCGTCGTCAACAATAAGAACAACAGCGGATTACCCGCGGTCCCTTGTGCGGCGTGCGCGGCAAGGCCTGTGATCCATGTGCCGACCCCGCTGGTGGTGAAGACCGTCGCCATGCTGGCCAGCACACCGAACAACACTATGAAACTCCAGTTGACCATGCGAAAGGTGTTTTCAGTTATCACACCGACAGCGCCAAGGGCCGCAAGCGCGCCCACGGATATCCAGGCCGGGTGGATGCCATGCAGCGGCTGGGATGCGAAACCGAGCAGCAGCAGGACCACGACCAGCATCGACCACTTTTCGTGGCGTGACAGTTGGCCCAGCAACACCCGTTGCAAGGCAAGCGCGTTGAAAGCCCGGTCCGAATCCCGGGTGTCTGCAACCCGCGGGCGATACATGACCACAATTGTCGCCATCAGGCCGGCGAACACGGTCAGATTGAATACGGCGCCGTACAACATCCATCCCAGCCAACTGGTCTCCACCCTTATGGACTCTGGCAATACCGCGAAAACAAGCACCGCGGTGGTCGAACTGGTCAATGTGATGGCGGTCATTTGTCCAAATCCTGCAAGCGCGGCCATGGCGAGACCGGCGGCCGGTCGCGATTGCGGCGCATAACCCAGGCCCTCAGCGAGTTCGTTGAGTGCGGGCGCCATCATGCTGATACGTCCCGTGGCGTTGGGTGCCGCCGGACCTAGCAGCAGACCCGTAATCCCGAGCGACAGCACGCGCCCGGTAAAACCGCCCCCCGTGTGCGTCAGTGTCCATAACACCAATCGAAACAGAAGGCCGGAGGAGGCAACGGCACTGCCGACGAGGTACACGCTGACGACCAGTACCCAACTTGTCGATGCGAAACCCGAGAACGCCTCGGCCACCGGCACCACACCACCCACCACCCATACGGTTGCAATGAGTAAAGCCAGCACACCGTCTGGAATCGCGCCAACGGCGAGTACAGGCACAGCTGCTGACAGGGTCATCAGGGCACGCCAACCGCCCGGCGACAAACCTTCCGGCGGCGGCACGAACCACCCGAGCAACAGGATCCCGAGCGATGCAAGATAGACGATGCCGGTAGTGGAGAGATGCCAACGAAGCGGTGCGGGCGCTGTATGCACGGCGGGTGCGGGCTTTTCGACGCCGGACCGGGGGTGCGCGTCCACCGCTTCCCAGCCTGACTGTGCGGCATGCAGCCGTTGGCTCAAGGTGGCTGCGACGGACAGTGCAACCTCCGGATTTTCCCGCAGCAATGCCAGAAAACGGGCACGCTCAAGACGCAATACTTCGCAAGGTCCGTGCGCGCGTACCGTCGCCGAACGCGGGGCGTTGGTAAGTAGCGCCATTTCGCCGAATGGGTCACCCGGACCCAGGCTGCTCACCTGCTTTTCCGCGAGGCCGGCGTCCGTGGAGACATATACGCCAAAAGTACCGCTGGAAACGACATACAGTGTATCGCCCGGGCCGCCTTCCCGGGCGATCTCCTCATTGTCCGCAATCTCGACCCAATCAATATGGGCGGCGAGTTTGGCCAGCGCGAGTCGATCGAGGTTCGCGAAAATATCGACGCCCGCCAACAATTCCGCGTGTCTTTGATCTATGGGGGTAGACATGATTTGCCGTCTTCCTCGTTGGATGAGGTGGCGCACTTTGTCGGACCATTGCGCCGCAACGAAACTCTCACGGCACTGTACAGCTCACGGTTTTGCTAATATATCTTAAATCCAGTGCAACGGGAAAAGGGGGGCAGTACCCCTATACTTGTATTTGTGAATTTGATTCTAAGGGTACTGATAATAATAGTTAAGTTTCTGATGGCATGCGCGTGCAAGCGGTTGGGCCAGGCAGCATCGTGTTACCCTTGTTGCAGTAATACGACATTACACCAACAGGCTCTATTGTGAAAAGAATTGCTATTTTTGTCGATGTACAAAACATTTATTACACCACTCGCCAGGCCTATGGTCGCCAGTTTAATTACCGAAAACTCTGGCAACAAATCAGTTCTGAAGGAAATATTATTTCTGCAACCGCATATGCAACGCATCGTGGTGACGACAATCAACACAAGTTCCAGGATGCCCTCAAACACATTGGCTTCACCGTAAAACTAAAACCCTATATACAGCGCAGTGACGGCTCCGCCAAGGGTGACTGGGACGTTGGTATTACGATTGATGTAATGGAAGCAGCAAAAAATGTTGATTCTGTCGTACTACTCTCCGGTGATGGTGACTTCGATCTGTTACTGGAAAAAATCATAAAGGATTACGGCGTCAGCGCAGAAGTCTATGGCGTGCCGGCACTTACCGCCAACTCGCTGATTAATTCCGCCAGCATCTTTCATCCTATCGAGGAAGACTTATTGCTATAACGCTATAAAAGCAGAATATTTCCCTCTGGCCCGGCTTTTTAATCTGCTATGATGCGCCTCCCCCGACAAACCGGCAAAGATTGCCAACACAGGCCAACACCACGTGACCGCTACCGCCTTTTCATCCCTGCCCTTGACACCCGAGCTTTTGGCCAATATCCAGTCACTCGATTACCAGGTCATGACCACGATACAGGCTCAGGGCCTGCCCGCCATTCTGGAAGGCAAGGACTTGCTGGCACAGGCGAAAACGGGCAGTGGCAAAACGGCTGCATTTGCGATTGGCGTACTGCACACACTCGAGGCAAGAACATACCAAACACAGGCACTGGTACTTTGCCCAACGCGCGAACTGGCCGATCAGGTCAGCAAAGAATTTCGTCTACTTGCGCGTGCGATACCCAACACCCATATTCTCACCTTGTGCGGCGGAAAACCGATAGCCACGCAACTGGCCTCACTGGAACGCAACCCGCATATTGTGGTCGGCACACCGGGACGGATATTAAAGCATTTGGAAAAAGGGACTTTGAAACTGGATGGACTAAATATGCTGGTTCTTGATGAGGCCGACCGGATGCTGGACATGGGTTTTCATGAAGACATCATGCGAATTATCGACAGGATGCCGCGCAAAAGACAAACCCTGTTATTTTCAGCGACCTACCCGGATGAAATAAAAACTGTCAGTGATGCAATCCAGAACGATCCCGTTGATATTCGCGTGGAAAGCCTGCATGAAAATAAAATAATAGAACAGATATTCTATGAGTTAGAAAAGGGCGAAAGAACCAAAACATTAGTTGCCTTATTGCAACATTACCAACCTGAATCGAGCCTGGTATTTTGCAACCGAAAACATCAATGCCAGGAACTGGCAGAAGAATTATGGCAACAGGGTTTCCATGCACTGGCCCTGCACGGTGATCTTGAACAACATGAACGTGACCAGGTGTTGATACAATTTTCCAACAAAAGCAGTTCAATTCTTATTGCAACGGATGTTGCTGCGCGCGGGCTGGATATAAAAGCCTTACAAGCTGTGATTAACTTCGAGTTATCACCGGATCCGGAAATACATATTCACCGTATCGGGCGCACCGGCCGAGCCGGCAATGAAGGCCTGGCCATCAGTTTGTTCATGCCCTCTGAACGATTCAGGGTCGAGGCGATAGAAAGCTTTCAAAACAGCCCTGTCAGAGTGGATAAGGCAACCTCACTTAAAACCCGGGATAACTTCAGATTGAGCCCAGCGATGGTCACGCTGTGCATTAATGGTGGCCGTAAAAACAAGGTTCGCGCGGGTGATATATTGGGTGCCTTAACTGCAAATACAGGTCTGCCGGGCAAACAAATCGGAAAAATAGATATTTCTGATAATCAGGCTCATGTGGCCGTGGAACGCCCGATTGCCAAACAAGCCCTGAAGATACTATTAGAAGGCAAAATCAAAGGTCGCAAATACAGGGTGCGAAAACTGCGTTAAGCAACCGGAATAACCTGTAAGGAGCGCCGCTCTCCGGCGCGATTAATTAGACGCAGAACCGGGTTCATGGTGCTGCGTATGGTATTGGTACCCATAGCGCGGTGTTATATTGGCAGGGCCAATGGATATGGAGGACGTTAGTGGACATTCGCTTGACACCCTACGAAGCACGCGTGGTCGGCTGTCTGCTCGAAAAGCAGCGCACCACCCCCGAACACTACCCGCTATCGCTCAATGCACTCAGCAATGCCTGCAACCAGAAGAGCAGCCGC